>CAZDRS010000281.1:0-3585 GCA_964507585.1 uncultured Dechloromonas sp. | reverse complement strand
GGCGTCATCCGGCGCGGCGAGGTGCAGCGCATGACGGCCGGCAAGGGCATCCTGCACAGCGAGTTCAACCCGTCGCCGGACGAGGAAACGCACCTGCTGCAGATCTGGATCGAGCCGGCGCAGCATGGCACGCGGGCCAGCTACGAGCAGCAGCCCTTGGCGCTGGCCGAGATGCATGGTCGCTGGCGCCTGGTCGCCTCGCCGGATGGTGCCGAGGGCAGCACGACCATCGGCCAGGATGCCCGGCTGTGGGCCAGCCATCTCAGCCCCGGCGAAGCGCTCGACTACGCGCTGGCGCCCGGGCGTCTGGGCTATGTGCAGGTGGTCAGCGGTCGCCTGGCATTGAACGGCGTCGCGCTGGCTGCCGGTGACGGCGCCAAGATTGCCGAGGAAAGCGTCTTGAACTTCAGCGCCGGCGAAGAAGCGGAAATCCTGCTCTTCGACCTGCCACCCCATCAATAACCGTCATTTATCCCCGAAAGGAAACAACATGAGCAAAGTCGTCATCGTCTATCACTCCGGCTACGGCCACACCCAGCGTATCGCCCAGCAAGTGGCCGAAGGGGCCGGCGGCGAGCTGCTGGCCATCGACGCCGAAGGCAACCTGCCGGAGGGCGGCTGGGAACAACTGAACGCCGCCGACGCCATCGTTTTCGGCAGCCCGACCTACATGGGCGGCCCGAGCTGGCAGTTCAAGAAATTTGCCGATGCTTCGTCCAAGGCCTGGTTCACCCGCGCCTGGCAGGACAAGGTGTTCGGCGGCTTCACCAACAGCGCCAGCCCGGTCGGCGACAAGGGAGCGACGATGATCCAGTTGCAGACCCTGGCCTCGCAGCATGGCGGCATCTGGGTCAGCCTCGGTTTGCTGCCGGCCAATACCAAGGCGGCGACGCATGCCGACGTCAATCACCTGGGCGGCTCGGTCGGCCTGCTGGTGCGTTCGCCGTCCGACGCCGGCGTCGATGAAATCCCGCAGGGCGATCTCGATACCGCCAAGGCCTATGGCCAGCGCGTTGCTGCCGTTGCCGCCCGCCTGCGCGGCTGACCGCCGCTGACAAAATCCCCCTGGCGTTGTTGGGCCTCCTGGCCGTGCTGCTGGTGCCGGCCTCGTTGCCCCGCCTGGCCAGGGGTGCTTGGCGGCATTTCGTTAGGGAGGTGCTGATTGATTCGGAAATGTCATTCCCGCGAAAGCGGGAATCCAGGGAAATCAAAGAACTGGATCCCCGCCTGCGCGGGGATGACGATTTGATCAGCGCTTCCCAAGCCCAAGGACGCCGGGGCTTTCAAGACCCCGGCGCACTGCTATAGTGCAGGCATACCCCTAGTTGTGGAGTGCCTGCATGTCCCTGACCACCTCCCTGGCCGACCTCTCCGTCCTGCTTGTCGAGCCCTCGTCCACGCAGGCGCATCTGGTGCAGCGCATGCTGGAACACCAGGGCATCCGGAAAGTCTCCCGCGTCGAAACGGCCAGCGCCGCGCTCGCCGCCTTGCACGCCAGCAAGGGGCAGACCGTGGTGATCAGCAGCCTGTACCTGCCCGACCTCGCCGGCACCGAACTGGTTGCCGCCATGCGGGCCGAGCGGGCGCTGGAGACCGTTCCCTTTATTCTCGTTTCCAGCGAAACCCGGCCGCAGGTGCTCGAACCGGTGCGTCAATCCGGCGCCTGCAGCATCGTCGCCAAGCCGTTTACCGAGCAGCAACTGTCGCGCGCCTTGTATGCCGCTGCCGACTACCTGAATCCGCCGGAAGACATCGATGTCGCCGAAATCGAGAATTTGCGCGTGCTGATCGTCGATGACAGCCTCGCCTCGCGCCGCCACCTGCGTCGCCTGCTGGGCGAGCTTGGCATCGAGCGCATCACTGAGGCGGCCGATGGCAAGGAGGCGGTGACCTTGCTCGAACAGGCCATGGTCGATCTGGTGATTACCGATTACAACATGCCGGAGATGGACGGCCGCGAACTGACCGAATACATCCGCACCCAGAGCTGGCAGGCCGAAGTACCCATCCTGATGGTGACCAGCGAGCAGAACATGGGCCGCCTGGCAGCGGTCGAACGAGCCGGCGTTTCGGCCATTTGCGACAAGCCTTTTGAAGCCGGCAGCATCCGCCGCCTGATCAGCGACGCCTTGCTGCGATAAGGCGGCGAAGCAGCTCGCGGAGCAGCACGGCGACGGCGAGCAGGATGAGCAGCGGGTCGAGCAGCGCTCCCCACAGATTGGCGAACAGGCCGCCGGCGTAGGCCAGCAGGCCGGCACCCAGGATCAACAGCCAGGTGGCCGGGCCTTTCCACCACAGCGCCAGCCCGAATGGTGCCAGCGCGGCGAGCAGCGGCCAGGGCTGATAGCCGAGCGCGTACAGGTCGACCGGCGAAATAGCCGGAGACAGGGCGAGCGCTGCGCCCAACCCGGCCACCAGCAGCGCCGGGCGGCAGGTAAGCAGGCCGGGCGTCCGGCCGGCCAGGGCCAGCAGCGCCAGACCGAGCAGCGTGAGCGACGGTGGCCCGAACACGGCCAGCATGATCGGCGCGATGCCGATCATCAGCGACAAGGCCGTGGCAGCGAGGGCAACGCGCCCGCGGAAGGCGCCGAGCGGCAACAGGGCCGTTACGGCACCGAAAATCAGGGCCTGGGCGAGCAGGCCGTAGGCGGCTTGCAGGTTCATCGCCGGGCCGCCTCTGCCGACTCGGCCCCCGGCAACCGGGCCAGTTTGTCGACCACTTGCCCGGTTGCCGCCAGGCGCAGCCACGGCCCGTCTCGTTCATTGCCAGCCAGCGGCAGCAAGACGCCGCCATCGGCCAACGGCAGCAGCGTTTGGCCGAGACGGGCTCCCCAACCCCCTGTGGGTGTGCTTTCCAGGCGGCGGGTTCCGCTCCAGTTGTGCCCGCCATCCGTCGACCGGCTATGGATGATCGCGATGCCGCCACTTCCCGGCGCTTGCGCCTCGTACCACAGGTGGAGCCAGCCCCCTTCCGCCCAGAGCAGCGGGCGGCCGAGTCGGCTGGCATGCATGAAGGTCGCGGCAGCCGTGCTTTCCCGGTTGGCGATCCGCCCGATTTCCTGCCAGCCTTTGCCGTCGCGAATGGCGAGGTGGATGGCGGCCGCCTCGGCTTCGCCATTGTCCAGCCAGGCAAGCGCCAGGCGACCGTCGGCCAGGCGCGTCTGACTGACGCGTTCCGGCGACAGGCGGGCGGCGGCGGGCAAGTCCTCGGCAGCCAGCGAAATGCTTGCCGCCGCAGCGAGCAGCGGGGGCGGCGGGGCGGGAGTGCGCCAGGCGGCGGCGACAAGCCCGCCTGCGAACACAGCCAGCGCCAGCCAGCGCAGCACGTGGGCCGGCAGTTCCGGCCAGTGCGGCAGCGCATCCGGGCGCGAAAAAGGCCGCATTGCGCGGCCTTTGGCTGAGGGCTTCAAGCGGCTTAGCGAACGATCTGGTTCAGTTCGCCCTTGGCGTAACGCTCGGCCATCTTGTCGAGGGGGATAGCCTTGATCTTGCTCGCCTGACCGGCGGCACCGAAAGCTTCGAAGCGAGCCAGGCAGATCTTCTTGGCGGCTTCGCGGGCCGGCTTCAGGTAGTCGCGCGGGTCGA
>CAZDRS010000280.1:0-3608 GCA_964507585.1 uncultured Dechloromonas sp. | reverse complement strand
CCAGCATCGAACGAGTGAAAATTTTTTCGTTAGGAAAAGGCCGAATTTTCACCCCACCACTGACCCAACCATCAACTGAAATTATTGATGGTCAGGTACTGGTGGAAGCTTAGATTTTGCCCAGCTTTAGGGTTGTGCGCTGGACTTTTACAGCCCGCTCCACGTGTTGCCCATAGCACTGGCAGCAGCATCAGCGGCCTTTAGCAAGGTGTCGTCTGCAAGATGAGAGTAGCGAGCTGTTTGGACGATGTTGGCATGACCGAGAGCACGGCTGACCACGAATAACGAGTGGCCTGCATTGACAAGATTGCTGGCAAACGTATGGCGTAGATCGTGAATGCGAACGTCCTTTAGTCCTGCCCGTCGACATGCCGTACTCCAAGGCTCATGGAAATCCACGAATGGCTTGCGGGTTTTGGGGTTGGGCAGAACATAGGGGCAACCTTTCCAACGGGGTAGCCCATTCAGTAATTCGACAGCAGCATTGGAAAGAGGCACATGACGCATCTTGCCGGACTTGGAGAGAGGAATCTTCCAAGTACGACGTTCCAGATCAAAATGCTCCCATTTCGCCTTCAATAGCTCTGATTTCCGACATCCCAGCATCAAAAGCAGCGCCACAATGTACTTCAGTTGCTTGTTCTGACTTTTCTCCACAGCAATGCGTAAGCGTTGAATCTCCTCTTGGTTCAGGAAGCGCTCGCGACCTTGCACAAGGTATTGCTTCACACCTGCTGCAGGATTGAAGTCTGCTCCTGGAATACCTTGCTTCTTGGCTACGTTGTACATGTAGCGAATTTGCACGATGAACTTGTTGGCCGTTCCTGGTGCATAGCCAGCCTTGGTCATCGATTGTTGGGCATCAATCACGTCTTGGGTGGTCAATTGATCAAGGTGCTTCTTCCCAAAACGCGGGAGCAAATGGGTATGGTGAAAACTGAAGTCAGACCCCATGTTGCGTCGATAGCTTTGGAGGAATGGCAGGTAGGTATCGCGGTAGAACTCGGCAATGGTCGGGATAGAGCGTTTAATCTTCTTGGCTTCGGCTGGGTTTTCACCCAAGACCACCCGAGAGCGAAGCCGTTCTGCTGCCGACCTTGCCTTGTCAAAGCTGATTGATTTGGCATCGCCGATCTTGTGCTGACGCTGGCGACCATGCTCATCGCGATAACGAAGATAGTAAGTACTTCCTCCAGTGATCCGGGCCTCAAGTACGAAACCCCTGATGTTGGTGTCAAAAAAATCGATTCGGTTTTTCCCTTCCGGGCATTTGGCGCTGCGCACAAAGGCAGCGTCTAGGCTAGCGGTTGGCATGTGCTTTATCCTTTGTGATATGAGGCGGTGGATGGAATCTGCGACTGGTATAGGCAAGCCCGCATTGGTCTGGTAATAGCTAAAAATTCGTATTTCATATGTTTGGTTCCGATCTAATTCATGGGGTTGCAAGCGCCCTGAGCAGTCGCCACAACGGGTTGCTCATCGGGGTGTAGCGTAAAGTGGGAAAATCGGGAAATGGCCGTGGGGCACCTACGGAGCGTCTGGAACGAGGTGTCCGGTATGTGCCCACGGTCGGCGCGGAGACCCCCGTAGGTAATCCCCACTTTTCCCGATTAGGTCAGAAGGCCTTCTCTGGTGTATCGGGGATGGCCGTTAGGTCGTCAGGGTGGGGCGGGGTAAACGCTGGTGCCGCACCCGGCTGCTTCGTCATGGGCAATCCGCTGTTCGAAACAACCTTGCCGATGCCCCTAAATGTTTCATACCCGTTCAACTCCACCAGGCGAATGCCCATGCCAATGTTGTGCTCAAGCAGTTCTTTGATGCGCCCTTTGGAGAAAGGCTTCCGGCCATTGTCGGCACACCAATGCGTGTAATCCTGATAGAAATCAGACCGGCGGTAGATGTGATCGGGTGCCAAAATGCACATTTCGTGGATGAACTCTTCAAGCGTATTGGTGCTCCGCCTCCATTTCGCCATGATGCGATCATGGGCGCTGGAAGCTGACAACTTACCGTTCTTCAATAAACGTGCCGCTCCCTCCAAAGCCCAATAGGCAATGCCGGGTAACTCGTTGTCGATGATGCGCTGGGCCAGGTTTTCATCCAAGGGAAGGCCTGAGCGTAAACGGCTGTTCGGGAACTCGACGATTTTCCAGCGGGCAAAAAAGGCTTCACTCTGATCTTTCGTCGTGATCAGGTGATTCGACATAAACAGGTGAGCGGCCTCGTTGCAGAAAGTGATGGGCCGATGGGTCGGATGCCGACCTGTAATCAGATCGCAGCCGATAACCGACTTGAAAGCAGAAGCTGGGATAGGCTCGTGTTCTGGAAGCTCTCCGACCACATTCAGGCGCTTTCCTGCCAAAGTAGCAACGTGGTAGTCCTGATGCCACCTGAATGGCGAAATGGCTGATATAAATTCCTTCGGCACAAGACAACGGATTTGCTTCTCGGTTGTTCCTTTGCCAGCCCGACCAAAGGGCTCGTAAAACAAGACTGCGGTCTGGAACTTGTAGAGGATGCCAAGCATGATGCCGCCTGCAATTTCCTGAAGCAGGCAAATTTGCTCTTCTTTTTCGCCCTCATGGCTCGACTGGAAGGTTTCGTGCAAGAACTTATCGAATAGGGGGATCGGCATCTTCGCCGGCGTGAAATCCAGCATGACCCGCTGACGATGGTCGGGCTTCATCGGAACAAGCGTAATCTCGTTACCTTGAATTTGGTAGAACCCGCCCGGACAAGCAAGGCCATTGGGAGCATCGGCGAAAAAGCTGTCATCCGAAACAAGCGAAATGGCATGTTCGGAAATTGCCCGGTAGTCAGAACTACGCGAGCAATGTTCTTGAGCATCGTGTTTTTCGGCAACGATGCGAACCAAAACATCCACAGACTTCGATTCCCAAAGTCCGGTGCTCGGATTTACAACATACAGCGATCCTTGATAGCCAACAGGCCGCCACATCTCCTCGGTCAGTTCGGCGAGAATTGACTTGGCATAGCCGTGATGAGTTTCAACTGTGGCAATCTCAGTCAGGCAAGCCTTAACATTACGATCCACCTCGGCCAGCGATACTTCCTTATTTGCTGACTTCAGCGCAGCACGAGTGCGCTGATAAGCCGCTGCCTTGTGTTGCTTGATGGTAGCTAAAGCCTTGACGGCTTCGTCTTCCAGTACGGCTGCGCTGTCTTCTCTGACTTTCGGGATCAACTGCTCAACAATGCGTGTGGCAGGGATGACCTTGACCTCTTCGGCCTCAAACTCATTCAGCCAGTGCGTGATGCTGGTTCCATGATCGTAGATGAAGGGAATCCCATCACTATTGACGTTGTAGAACGCGGCCCAACTCTCCGAAGCGCGAAATGGCGTCTGGCAGCGGGTTTCGGTACGAACACCTTGCAGGATCAGTTCCCGAACCGTGAGACGGCCCAAATCTTTGGTTTCAAGTTCAGTATCCAGCGTCAGATCGTTAGAAGTTGCCCGAATCCCCTTGCTGGTGATGCGAACATTCATCTCAACGCCTGCTTTGCGGGTAATTTCACGAATGCGCTTGCTGTCGGGCAAGGCAATGGTGGAGCTATCCAGGGTCTGGTATTCCCCTTGATGGAAGGAT
>CAZDRS010000279.1:0-3610 GCA_964507585.1 uncultured Dechloromonas sp. | reverse complement strand
ATTCTTTTCCTGATCCGACTGAGCCACGCGGCTTTCGGAAATGATCTGATCGAGCAAGCCGGACTCCTGGAAACCGGCGGCATTGCCCATGGCAGCAGTTTGCAGGCTCATTGCATACCCCCCTGGCTCTTCTTGCCACCCAGGTTCTGTAATTGCTCGGTACTGCTCAGCACGTCATTGAGCAGATCTTCCAGCTTTTCATTGCCCGCCAGCTTGTTGCGCAGATCGGCCAGCTTGGAGCGCGCCTCCTGCAGCTTGCGCAAGGGTTCCACCTGCTGGACGACCGATTCCGGGCGAAAATCCTCGAACTTGCGGAACTCGATATCCACCCCCAACTCGCCACCCTCGGGCGTCAGGCGGTTCTTGACACGGTAAGTGCTACGCGGCGCCATGCCGTCCATCACATCATCGAAATTATCCATGTCGACATTGACGAACTTGCGGTCGCGTACCTTGCCCTGCTCCTGCTTGGACTGGCCGGCAAAATCACCAAGTACGCCAACCACGAAGGGCAGCTCCTTCACTTCGATGGCATCACCAATCTCAACGTCATAGGTCAGCTGAACGCGCGGCGGACGAATCTTTTGCAAGCGCTTTTGCACACTTTCCTTCTTAGACACAAATACACCTCCGAATCAAAAACTCAACGAATTCCAATTCGGCAAGTTATTAATGCCGAATGACTTTCTTAAATTGCCAATTACTTCAATGCGCCAAAAGGGTTACCGGATGCCGCCTGGGGTTTTTGCACAGCCGAAGCCTGACCCGACGCGATCGGCTTAGGCCGTACTACAGGCATCGGCTTTTTCTTCTTCTCCTCGGGTGGCACCAGAACATCCTCACCCAAGGTCTCGCGCATGACCTTGGCCAGGCCAACCGCATCCGAACGGGCATCGCCCTTCAATTCCACATCGCCGCGCAGGTCGGCCAGTGATTGGGCAGCCACCCGCAGGCCACCGACGGCCCGGATGCTCTTGGCGGTGCGGTCGGCACTATCGCGTTGCAGCGCTTCTTCTGCTGCAACGATGGCCTGAGCGTAGTTTTCGCCATCGAAGTGAATCTTGGCCAGGCGTACCCACGGATCTTTGCGCCCTGGATTTTTCTTTGCCAAATCATCCAATATCTTTACAGCCTCTTCACGATTGCCTTTTTCAAGCATGACATCGGCACTCGCATTCGATTGCGCCATGGCTGTAGAAAACTCTTCCGGTGTCATTGGGGTATTTTTTGACGCACATCCACCTAGCGCCAATGCGCACACAACAATGAATACAAGCGACCAACGCTTCGACGAAACCATGCCTGCTCCTTACTATGCCCATTGGAATGGTTAATGCCAATGGGTTTGCCTATATCAAACCGAAATAGTACATTAATGCCTTTGGAATCATCAACCAATTTGCATAATTTGTTTTTCCATTTCCAACTTGTCGATCATTTCCGATAAATCAACCAATTCCATGATCCAGGCACGATGCCCAATTAACCGTGCGACACGTATCGCATCGCTCGCCCTATGCATATCGCTGGGTGCAAGTGGATGTGCCCAGGTCTCGGCGATTCAACTGGCCGGATCGGCTGTCGGTGCGGTTCTGGAGGCCACGGGTGTAACGAAGAAAGAGGTTGATCCAAGCAAGATCAGCCGGGACATGAGCCTCAAGATCTTTGCCGGAGATCAGCTCAATCTTTCGGCCGGGGGCAAGCCACTCTCCCTGGTCACCAAAATTTACGTCCTGCGGGCCAGCGAGAAATTCAAGGCAATGACCTATCCCCAGATCGCCTCGACCGATTCGGAAAAGGAGGCGCTGGGCGAAGAACTGGTTTCAGCCAAGGAAATCGTCTTGCTGCCCGGCAAGTCATACGACCTCACACTGAAGGTGCCTGGCGATGCGACGACCATCGGTGTCGTCGGCATGTTCCGCATGCCTTATCAGGGCCGCTGGAAGCTGGCCTTCGATAACAAGCCATCTTTTGACAATGGCATCACCATCGGCGCTCATGCCTGCGCCTTCGTCAGCAGCAAGGGGGCACTCGTGGCAGAAATCAGCCCGGACAGCATGCGCTCCATGGTTGGCGTCCAATGCAATTCCTAACCGGTTTTCAACGATGAACAACGCCAAGATACTTTGGGGTGAAGGACTCTTCCTGCGCCCGCAGCATTTCCAGGGCCAGGATGCCTACCTCGAATCCCAGCTAAAACGGACATTGCTGGCCGCCAACCCTTTTGCCTGGGGCGTGCGTGACATCGAGCTGGACACCGAGTCTTTGCGCAATGGGGTACTTCGCTTCAACCGGATTTCTGCGATTTTTCCGAATGGCGACTTCTACACGGCGCCAGAAACCGATCAACTCCCAGCCCCCTTGCCTCTCAATGCGGCAATCAGCGACGGGGGAACTACTACCTTCCATTTGTCGCTCCATCACCTGAACGCGCATGGCGGCAACAGCACCGGCAATATCGGTGACTCGGGGCAAGCCCGTTACCTGATCGTTCCCAAGGCAGCAGCCGATCTGCATACGGATGCGGCGGAGGCCGATCTCGCCACCCTGAGCCAGATTGCCTACCTGAAGTCGGACAACGACAACCGCGACGCCTTCCTGACCCTGCCGATCGCACGGATTCGCCGCACATCGAGCAACAGCTTCGAAGCCGATCCCGGCTTCGTTCCGCCCTCCATCAGCCTGCGCAGCGCACCAAGCCTGTTTGGCATGCTGCGCCGGCAAATCGACGCCTTGCTGGCCAAGGTCGAGGCACTCTATGGCTTTCATCGGGAGCCATCGAAGAATGTCATCGAATTCCGTTCCGGCGACATTGCTTCATTCTGGTTGCTGCACACGGCCAGCAGCGCCTGCGCGACGCTGACGCACCTTTTCCGCAATCCGGATACCTCGCCCGAGCGCCTGTTCCAGGAGTTGCTCCGCCTGGCCGGCGGCTTGATGACCTTCTCCAAGGCCTACACGCTTAACGACCTACCCAGCTACGACCACCTGCAACCCGGTGCCTGCTTCGCACGCCTTGACCAAATCCTGCGCGACTTGCTCGACACCGTTATTTCGACCCGTTTCTTCGCCATCAACCTGACGCAACCCAAGCCGGCTTTCTACACCGGCCACCTGGATTCCGAGAAAATCGACAGCGACACCGCCTTCTACCTGTCGGTAACCGCAGCCCATCCGCAATCGGAAATCATCGAGTCGACCCCCCTGCGCATCAAGCTCGGTGCGCCGGACGATGTTGAAAAACTCGTTCTTTCGGCCATGTCCGGCGTCCGCCTGGCTCATGCGCAACAGGTGCCAGCAGCCATCCCGGTTCGCCCGGGAGCCATCTATTTCGCCCTCGATTCGCACGGCCCGCTTTACGAGCGCATGCTCAAGGCGCAATCCGTGATGATCTACGCCCCGGAAAGCTACCGGGATCTCGCCATTGAACTGATCGCCGTCACGCCATGACCACAGCCCCCAGCCTGTTTTCCGTTGCCCCGAGCAGCCGCCCCGAAGAATCAAGCGCCGACCGCCCGGCACGCAGCCTGGTCGACCTGCTATATGACGGTTTCTACATGCTCATCCTGCTCAGCCAGCGCAGCGTACCCAAAGACCCCGAGGAGTTTTC
>CAZDRS010000278.1:0-3655 GCA_964507585.1 uncultured Dechloromonas sp. | reverse complement strand
TCATCGAAGCCATGAAGATGGAAAACATCCTCAAGGCCGAGCAGGACTGCAAGGTCAAGAAGATCTCGGCAGCCGTCGGCGAAAGCCTGTCGGTCGACCAGGTCATCATCGACTTCGAGTGATCAATGGCCGGGCCGCTGCTGGCGGCCCTTGCCGATGAAAGGCCCGCCGCATGGCGGGCTTTTTTATTGCCAGGTGACGGCGTAGCGCACGAAGTCGATGCCGCGTTCGAGCACTTCGGTCGGCAGCAGGTGACTGAGCGATGCGCCCTGGAAGCGCAGGCCGATATTGAGGCGGACTGCGGCGTTGGCCGGTACGAGCAGGGAATAGTACTCGCCGTCGTGCATCAGGAAAGCCGGCGTGATCGGCTGGTTGCGCTCCTGGCCGGCCGGACGGACGAGGCGACCGGCTTCGACAGGGTCGGGGTACCACTTCAGGTCGGCGGTCAGCGCCCCGCTGTCGAGAGCGCGCAAGCCGAGCAAGACGCCGAGTTGCGGTTTGTCGTCACGCAAGGTGGCGATCAGGCAGGGGGCCAGGCGGCGTCCTCCTTCGCTGTCCTGGGCGCGCAGCGCCTTGCCGTCCACCAATGTCCATTTTTCGCTGGGAACGGTCAGTTTCTTGACGCTGGTCGGCATGGTCGACACGCGGTCGAAGCCGAACATGGCGACGCGCTGGTGCGCCAGTGAGGCACTGCCGGCATCGAGCCCGCTGCCGGGATTGAGCGCCTCGCCGGTCAGTACGTTGAAGCAGTGTTCGGGGCCGAAGGCGAGTTCGATTTCGCCGATTTCGGTCGATGGCTTACTGACGTGGGTTTCCAGGCTGGCTTCGAGGTCGCGCAGCAGGCGGATACAGGCGGCGCCGGAGAGTTCCCGCCCCAGCTTGAGCGATTCCGGGCTGTCGCCCGCTTGCAGGGCTTGGATGCGTTGATCGATCTTGCGCTCGACCTTGCGTACCTCCAGCCAGCGTGGAATGCCTTCGGGCAGCGGCCCGCCGAACAGCGGCGAAAGGTCGACCGAATGGGCCTTGGGGTCGTCGTCGGGTGTGGCCTGAAAGCCGGTCAGCTCTCGCCAGCGGCTGATCGCCCGGTTGGCGACGGCAAGCTGCGCAGCCGATAGCCGATAGGGGTCGATCAGATGAAGCATGAAGGCCCAGGCCAGATGGCCGGCGATATGCGAATCGCCGAGATGTTTGAAATCCGGGTCGGGCAGCGGCTGGCGCAGTACGCCGGCCTGCTCGGCCTGGGCCAGAACGGCGAAAAGCAGGCGGTCGAGTAGCGGCGGACAATCGCGAGCGGCCTGAAAATGGCAGTATTGCGCCATCCGGAAGGCGCAGGCAGCGCGATGCAGGGGCAGGCATTTTTCTGCCGGCGGAAAATGCGGTGCCAGGCGCAGGTAGGCAACCCCCAAGCGTAGCCACAGTTTTTGGGCAAGGTCGAAACTGCGTTCATCCTCGGCCGGCATGGGCAGCGCTTTGCGTATGTAGCGCGATTCGACGGCGATTTGTCCGGGTACGGCGGCGGTGCGCAGGAGGCTCAGCAGATCGACGGCCAGGGCCGGCGGCAGGGTGGAGCCCTCGATGGCGTCGATCTGTCCACCAATGGCACTGAGCATGTGCAGCGGCTGGGTCTGCGGCTGGGTGGCCAGCCAGGCCTTGGCCGAAGGCAGGTCATGGAAAGCCGGCTTGACGTCCTTGTGTGGCTCGGGCAGCGTTAACCAGTGCATGTGAACATTCTCCGGGGTTGCCGAAAAGATGAGCGGATTCGAACATTATGATCGCGAAATGCAGGAACTGGACAAGGAGATTCATCGCTATGCCGCGATCTGTGGCGTCAATCTGGCCAATCGCTACGAAATCGACGCCTGCCTGAAGCAGCACCACGATAGCTGGGCGGACGACAAGGCGCGGGAGTCGCTGCAGGGCTTGCTGATCCTGCGCATCAAGCTGGAAGCGGAAATGCTCGAACTGGGCTTTTCCCCGCCGCCGTTGGCGACTACGCCGGCGCCGGCAGACTGATCGTTATCGCGGCAGTTGGGCAGGGGGCGACACAGGCACCGCAACCGGTGCATTTGTCCGGATCGATTTCCGGCAAAGGGCAGCCCCCGAGGCGCGGCGGAAAACGGATGGCACGGGTATCGCAGAAGTCGCCGCAGACGCGGCATTCGACACCCTGGCGAGGCAGGCAGTCTTCGCCGATGGCAGCCTTGTAGGGCCACGCCGGCTGTTCTTCCGTGCGCTGCAGGGCCTGGGGCTGGCAGGTTGTGACGCAATCGCCGCAGAAGGTGCATTCGCCTTCGCGGAAATCGACGGTCGGGTAGCCGCCGTCGCCGGCGACGAGAATATGGGTCGGGCAGGCCGTCAGGCAGTCGTTGCAGCGCGTGCAACGATCGATGAAATCACCCTCGGCCAGCGCCCAGGGCGGGCGCTTCTCGGTCCGGGGGCGGGGCCGGCCGCGAAAGAAGGCGCGACGTGACAGGTCGACCACGCCGGCCTCCCTACTTGGCGGCCTTCATCTTGTCGATGCCGCTGCGCAGCATCTGGTCGATTTCCGAACCCGGCTCGACCTGCGGCAACAAGGCTTCCCAATAGACGATGCCCTGCTTGTTGTCGCCGCGTTCCATGGCGGCGGCTCCGGCCAGGAACAGGCTGTGGGCGTGCTTGGGGTCGAGCTTGAGGGCTCGGTCGATCAATTGCGACGGTTTGCCGCCCAGGCCCTTGCCTTCGGCCATGGCAATGGTTTCGGCATAAGCGGCGAGCAGATCGGGTTCTTCGTTCACTACCTTCTCGGCGTGGCTGAAGGCCTCGACCGCCTCGGCGTAACGCCCCAGTTGTTTGTACGAGCGGGCGAGCATCAGCCAGCCCTTGGGATCGTCGGGATTGACCTTCATGCGCTCGGCCAGTTTGCTGACCATGGCATCGATCTGTTCCGGGGTCATTTGCGGCTTGGCAACCGTTTCGGCCGGGTCGAGGGCATGCGGGTTGCCGAGCAGGCCGTAGCCGAGCAGGGCGAGGATGGGCAGCAGGAGCAGGAGGGCGATGGCGGTCTTGCGGGTCGGGGCGTGCGAGACCGGGTTGGCTTCCTCGGCAGCCGGCTCGACATCTTCGAGCAGCCGGCGTTGCAGTTCGCGCTTGGCCTGCTCGAAATCAGCCTCGGCCAGCGAACCTTCGGCTTTTTCCCGCTCCAGTTCGGCGAGCTGGTCGCGGAAGATGGCGAGGTTGGCCGTCTTGCGATCGGCACGGGCCTTCGGGGCGCGCAGGCCAAGCCACAGCGGCGGCAGGATGAAGGCGGCGGTCGCCACGACGAGCAGCGTGGCAAAAAGGGCGAACTGGGTCATTTGTTGTCGAGTTCCTTGAGCAGCGCGTCGGCGCGGCTGGCTTCATCGGCCGAGAGGGGCTTGTCGGCAGCGGCAACGCGCTCGGCGCGGCGCCGTTGGTAGCGGATCAGCGCAACCAGTCCGACGATCAGCAAGACGAGCGGCCCGCCCCAAAGCAGCAGGGTGTTGCCCTGTACCGGCGGACGGTAGAGCACGAAATCGCCGTAGCGGGTGACCATGAAATCGACGATTTCCTTGTCGGTCTTGCCGGCCTTGATCATGCCGCGCACTTCGCGGCGCAGATCCTGCGCCAGTTCGGCATTGGAGTCGGCGATGTTCTGGTT
>CAZDRS010000277.1:0-3668 GCA_964507585.1 uncultured Dechloromonas sp. | reverse complement strand
CGCTGAACTACCTCGACATCAAGACGGTGATCGTCTCCTGCGGCACCTGCATGGATCAGTTGCAGAAATACCAGTTCGAGAAGATCTTCCCGGGCTGCCGTCTGCTCGACATCCACGAGTACCTGATGGAAAAGGGCGTCAAGCTGGAAGGCGTCGAGGGCACGCGCTACATGTACCACGATCCCTGCCACACGCCGATGAAGGCCTACAACCCGCTGGCCGTGACCAAGTCGCTGATGGGCCAGGAAGTGCCGCTGACCGACCGCTGCTGCGGCGATTCGGGCTCCTTCGCCTACTCGCGGCCGGATATCGCCACCCAGGTGAAATTCCGCAAGCAGCAGGACATCGAACAGCGGGCCGAGAAACTGCGTGCCGACGGCTTCAAGGGCGACGTCAAGATCCTGACCTCCTGCCCAGCCTGCCTGCAGGGCCTCTCCCGCTACGATGACGACGCCGATACCAAGGCCGACTACATCGTCGTCGAGATGGCCAAGCACCTGCTCGGCGACAACTGGATGGCCGATTACGTCGGCAAGGCCAATACGGGCGGCATCGAACGCGTCCTGCTGTAATTTCGGGCGACGGCATCCCTAGGCGGGGATGCCGTTCTCTGCCCTGCCTCAATTCCCCGCTTCTTCGGTCGCCAAGCGTGAAATAGTTGTTTCGCTTGTGGCGGCGGTTCGTGGTATTAAACTCCGGTGTGCAATCTTTTTTAGCTCACCGGAGTGTCATCAGCGTGGAAAACGGCAGCCCAACCTGCGAACTGTGTACCCAGCCGGGTGGAACCCTCCTCTGGCAATCGGCCACCTGCCGCGTCATTCGGGTCGATGACCCGCATTACCCCGGCTTCTGCCGCGTGATCTGGAACGATCATGTGCGCGAAATGACCGATCTCGATCCCGCTGCCCGCAATGAACTGATGCAGGTCGTATTCACGGTCGAGCAGGTTGTCCGCACTTTGTTCGCACCGCACAAGATCAACCTCGCCAGCTTTGGCAACATGGTGCCGCATGTTCATTGGCACATCATTCCGCGCTGGTTGGATGACAGGCACTTTCCCGAGCCGGTGTGGGGCAAGGTGCAGCGCGAAGGCGGCGGGCTGCGCCCGCAGGTCAGCAATGCCGAACTGGCACAGGCGCTGCGCCGTGCCCTTGGGGAATAACCAACGAGGCCAACAGGAATGAACTCGACCGATCTGGAAATGCCGCTGCAAATTGTCGATACCCAAGACGGAACGGACTATCTGGGCCAGTTGTCGCTGGCCAACCCGGTGGTTGCCGAACGGCAGCTCATGCGTTTCCTCGATAGCCTGCTGGCCGCCCCGCCCGAGCCCAGCGTCCTGTTTGCCCTGCTCGAACAGGCGCGCACCCCCCTGTGCTTCGTCGAAGAGGAAATGGCTCGCCGCTACCACAACCGTGCCCTGCCGCTTGCCGACGAAGAGGAAAGCTATTTCCAGATGGTTGTTGCCGCCTGGCGCAAGATGAGCAAGGCCTACGCGCTGTGCGCTCGCCTTGAACAGCCGGACACACAAAATCCGCAATACGTCGCCTTGGTCGCCACCATCCTGCATCGTTGCCTGTACTACACCGGCATGATCATCCTCGAACACTACCGGGCCCGCCGCGATTTGCCACCCGGTATCTGGCTCGACCTGCATGGTTACTATGAAACGGCCGAGGAATGGGGCGTCGCCTGCACTCCGGTCGAGGATGTTCTGGAAAGCAGCCTGCAGGCCACCCATTGCGCGGCTGCCTATGTGACCCTGCTGCTCATCGAAATTGCCAGTCCGTACAGCAACAGCGTGCGCAACCTGAACCTGATCCGGCGCTGGGCCGGCATGTGGGCGCCGCTGGTCGCCATCCACCGGCTCACCGACGATCTTGAAGTGCCTCCCTACATCGTCGAATTGATGAAGGATATTCCGCTCCATCCCTCGGCCTATACCGATGCGCCGACCAAGGATGCCCGCCGCCTCGATACCTCGCGCCTGGCCCTGCAGGTCAGCCACATGCTCAGCCAACTGCGGCAGCGCATTACACCCTCCCAGTTGGGCCTGGGCGAAGAAACGATTGGCCACGTCATCGGCCTGCTTGAGCATCTTTCCCGCCCCTGGAGCCAGTCGGCCTCGCCGCGTCGCTTCCGGCGTTTTGCCACCGAGGGTCTGGCCCATGTTGCCGTCGGCTTCGAGGCCATGCATTTCTGCGTGACCGGCAAGGAGTTCACCCAACCCGATGCCGCTGCCACTTATTCGCGGGGTGAATTCGACGAGTTGTTCACCTTCCGCGACCGCGTCGACCCCGGCCAGGCGCTCAGCATCAAGCCGCAGGTCAATTTCCCGGTGGATGAGTGGAGCGTCATCAACCATTCCGCCAACGGTTTCCGTCTTGGCCGCAGCTGTGCCGGCCAGCGCATCCAGCATGGGCAATTGCTGGTTATCAGGCCGCACGACGGCGAACATTTCCTGCTGGCCCAGGCCAGCTGGCTGATGCAGGAGGAATCCGGCGGTCTGGTTATCGGTGTCGCCACCCTGCCGGGGATGCCTGTCGGTATCGGGATACGTGCCGCCACCGAGGGCGCTGGCAACAACGAACGCTATGTCCGCGCCTTCATGTTGCCCGCCGTGCCTGCTATCGGCGAGGAAGCCTCGATCGTCATCCCCTCCGGCCTGTACCAGGCCAGCCGTATCCTCGATTTCTACGTCGTGGACGAGGCGCCCGGCAAACTGCGCATGAACCATATCCTGCAGCGCGGTACCGATTACGACCGCATCAGCTATCAACGACTTTGACCTATCTTGGCGCTTCCGGGGGGCGAGTGCGCTAAACTATCGCCCTTATTCCCGGAGGACAATATGGCGGGTATGGATCGCGATACGCCGATACCGAGCGAAATCAAGCTGCACCAAAAATCACGGCGCCTGGAACTGATCTACGAAGGCGGCGAGGCCTATTCCCTCGACTTCGAATACCTGCGCGTCTATACCCCATCTGCCGAGGCTCGCGGCCACGGCCCGGGCCAGGAAACCCTGCAGACCGGCAAGCGCAATGTCGACATCGAGCGCATCGAGCCGGTCGGTACCTACGCCCTGCGCCTGGTTTTCTCCGACGGCCACGACAGCGGCCTCTACTCGTGGGACATGCTCTACAACCTGGGCAAGCACCACGACGAACTGTGGGCGGAGTATCTCGAACAGATCGAGAAACAAGGCCTGTCACGCGATATCGATACCACCTCACGCCCGGCTGCCGGTGGCAGTTGCGGCCATCACCATTGAAGCCATGAGCAACGAAAAAACCCATTTCGGCTACGAAACCGTCGCCGAGCAGGAAAAGGCCCGCCGCGTCGCCGACGTGTTCGACTCGGTCGCCAGCCGTTACGACCTGATGAACGACCTGATGTCGGGCGGCCTGCACCGCCTGTGGAAGGCCTTTACCATCCAGCGCAGTGGTGTTCGCGAAGGCTCGCGCGTGCTTGACGTTGCCGGCGGCACGGGCGACCTCTCGCTGGCCTTTGCCAAGAAGGTGGGCAAGAGCGGCCAGGTCTGGCTGACCGACATCAACAACGCCATGCTGGCACATGGCCGCGATCGCCTGCTCAACAAGGGCTACATGCTGCCGGTTGCCCAGTGCGATGCTGAAAAGCTGCCCTTCCCCGATGACTATTTCGAC
>CAZDRS010000276.1:0-3671 GCA_964507585.1 uncultured Dechloromonas sp. | reverse complement strand
TTGGTTTTATCTCTCCGGACGGCGGCGGTGAAGACCTCTTCGCCCACTTCTCCGCAATTCAAGGCAACGGCTTCAAGTCGCTGGCCGAAAACCAAAAGGTCACCTTCGACATCGTGACCGGCCCGAAGGGCAAGCAAGCCGCGAACATCCAGAAGGCCGACTAAGTCGTCCTCTGTTTCGCGAAAAGCCCGGTTCGCCGGGCTTTTTTGCGTTTACGGCCGGTTGCATCCACCATGCCGGCTGGCCATAATCGGCTCTTTACCCCAAACAACGAGGAGAGAAGGATGTTGCGCAGAGCTTTCATTGCCGCTGCCGTGGCTGCCGCCATGTTCGGTGCCGCCAGTGCCCAGGCCCAGACCTACCGCGCCGAATACCGCCTGTCGACGACGCTGGGTACCGCTTTCCCGTGGGGGCAGGCAGGTGAGCGCTGGATCGAGTTGGTCAAGGAAAAGACGCAAGGACGCATCAATATCAAGCTCTACTCCGGCAACTCGCTGGTCGGCGGCGAACAGACGCGCGAATTTACCGCCATCCGCCAGGGGGTCATCGACATGTCGATCGGTTCGACCATCAACTGGTCGCCGCAGATCAAGGAACTCAACCTGTTTTCGCTGCCTTTCCTGATGCCGGACTACAAGGCGATGGATGCGCTTACCCAGGGCGAAGTCGGCAAGGATCTGTTTGCCGTGCTGGAGAAAAAAGGCGATGTGATTCCGCTGGCCTGGGGCGAGAACGGCTTCCGCGAGATGTCCAACTCCAAGCGCCCCATTGCTTCGCCGGCCGACATGAAGGGCATGAAGTTCCGCGTTGTCGGCTCGCCCTTGTATAACGAGACTTTTACCGCGCTGGGCGCCAACCCGACCCAGATGAGCTGGGCCGATGCCCAGCCGGCGCTGGCTTCCGGCGCGGTCGATGGTCAGGAAAACCCGCTGTCAGTGTTCGTTGCTGCCAAGCTGCCGACGGTCGGCCAGAAATACCTGACGCTGTGGCACTACGTGGCCGATCCGCTGATCTTCGTGGTCAACAAGCAGGTGTGGAACAACTGGACGCCGGCCGACCGCGAAGCGGTGCGGCAGGCTGCGCTGCAGGCGGGCCGCGAGAACGTTGAGAAGGCGCGCAAGGGGATCGCCGGCAATGACAACGTCGTACTCAAGCAGATTGAGGCCGGTGGCGTTACCGTTACCCAATTGACGCCCGCGCAGCGCGAAGCCTTTGTCCAGGCGACCCGTCCGGTCTACGACAAGTGGGCCAAGAGTATTGGTGCCGATCTGGTCAAGAAGGCCGAAGCAGCCATCGCCAAGCGCTGATTTTTTGTTCCTGTTCGCCGGGCTGCTTGTGGCTGGCCCGGCGTTTGTTTTTTGAAGTGATCCATGTCCGATTCCGAACAGGCCGCCAGCGGCGGCAAATTGACCCTCGGTGCCATCGAGCGTTTCCTGATGGCAGCCTCGATGGGCGTCCTCTGCCTGCTGACTATGGCTAACGTGCTGGTTCGCTACTTCACCGACATTTCCTTCGCCTTCACCGAGGAGATCTCGGTTGCGCTGCTCGTGGTGATGACCCTGGTCGGCGCTTCGCACGCCTTTGCCAGCAACCACCACATCGCCATTACCTTTTTCGTGGAACGCAAGCCCGCCATGGCTCTGGCGGCGCGCCGGTTTGCCGCTTTCTGCTCGCTGATCATGTTCAGCCTCCTCGCCTGGTATGGCGTACGCATGGCCTGGGATGACTATGCCTTCGAGGTCACCTCGCCGTCGCTGGGTGTTCCGCAGTGGTGGTACACCGTCTGGTTGCCGGTGTTGTCCATCGTCATCGTGCTGCGCCTGCTCGCTGTCCTGGCCAAGGGAGGCAAGTGATGGACTGGATACTCTTTGGCCTGTTCGGTTTCCTGATGTTTTCCGGCGTGCCGCTGGCGGTGGCGATGGGCCTGGCCGGCGTGGCGGTGGTGGCGATTGCCGATTTCGGCATGCTGTCGCTGCCGACCAATGTTTATACCGGCATCGCCAAGTACCCGCTGATGGCTATTCCGGTCTTCGTCATCGCCGGGCTGATCTTCGAGAAGGCCGGCGTGGCGGCGACCATCGTACGCTTCGCATCGGCCCTGGTCGGGCAGCGGCGCGGCAGCCTGGCCATTGTCGCCATTCTGGTGGCGATGATTCTGGGCGGCATTTCCGGTTCCGGGCCGGCCGACTCGGCCGCCGTCGGCGCGGTGATGCTGCCGTCGATGCTGAAGGCCGGCTATCCGCGTTCGTTCACCGCCGGGGTGATCGCTGCCGCCGGTTCGACGGATATCCTGATCCCGCCGTCGATCGCCTTCGTGATCTACAGTTTGCTCGTGCCGCAAGCCTCGGTGCCGGCCTTGTTCGCCGCCGGCATGATCCCGGGCATCCTGTCCGGCCTGACGTTGATTCTCGTGGCCTGGTGGTTGTCGGTAAAGCATGGCTTCGAAGCTGACATGCAGGAAGACCGTCCGCCGTTCTGGCAGAGCCTGAAGGAAGCCGGCTGGGGGCTGGCTGCGCCGGTCATCATCCTCGGCGGCATGCGCAGCGGTTTCTTCACGCCGACCGAGGCGGCCGTCGTGGCCGTGTTCTACGGACTGCTGGTTGGTATGGTCATCTACCGTACGTTGAAGTGGGTGGATGTCTATAACGTGCTGGTCGAGTCGGCCGAGATTTCCTCGGTCATCCTCACCGTCGTCGCGCTGGCCAGCGTCTTTGCCTGGGCCAGCAACACGCTCGGCACCTTCGATCATCTGGCGGCAGCCTTGCTCGGTACCGGCCTGTCGGAAATCCCGATGCTGCTGTCGATCCAGTTGCTGTTGCTGATCGCCGGCATGTTCCTCGACGCCATTTCGATCTACTTCATCTTCCTGCCGTTGCTGGTGCCGATCGCCATGCACTTCAACTGGGATCTGGTCTGGTTTGGCGTCATCATCACGATGAACATGGCGCTCGGCCAGTTCCATCCACCGCTTGGTGTGAACTTGATGGTGACCTGCCGGATGGCCGGGGTGTCGATGGAATCGACCGTGCCCTGGGTGTTGTGGATGGTGGCGGCGATGGCCGGCACGATGTTCCTGGTCACCTTCGTGCCCGATCTGGCCTTGTGGCTGCCGCGCCATCTGGGTTACCTGTAGCCAACAGCAATTGCGCCGATAGTCCTGCTTGCAAGCGGGACTATCGGCGCTTGCGGTAAAATGCTGTCTTTGCATTCAGGCTGTCTGACCGTGACGACCATCACCATCGCCCTGTCCAAGGGCCGCATCTTCGACGAAACCTTGCCGCTGCTGGCCGCGGCGGGGATCGTTCCGACCGAGAACCCGGAAACCTCGCGCAAGCTGATCATCGAGACCAATCAGCCGAACGTGCGCGTCGTCATCGTCCGCGCCACCGATGTGCCAACCTACGTCCAGTATGGCGCGGCCGATATCGGCGTGGCTGGCAAGGACGTGCTGATCGAACATGGCGGCGAAGGGCTCTACGCGCCGCTCGACCTGAATATCGCCAAGTGCCGGATGATGGTTGCCGTGCCGGAAGGCTTCGACTACGCCAATGCCGTGCGCCAGGGTGCCCGTTTGCGTGTGGCTTCCAAATACACCAAAACGGCGCGCGAGCACTTTGCCAGCAAGGGTGTGCATGTCGACCTGATCAAGCTCTACGGCTCGATGGAACTGG
>CAZDRS010000275.1:0-3672 GCA_964507585.1 uncultured Dechloromonas sp. | reverse complement strand
TGTACACCTTGGGCCACGACTTCATGCCGCCCGGCATCCACGCCGGCGGCCTGCGCTACCACGGCGATTCGCCGCTGGTTTCGCAGCTGTTCCATGAAAAGCTGCTCGAAGCGGTAGCCGTGCCGCAGGTGGCTACGTTCGAGGCCGGTGTCCAGTTTGCCCGGGCCGAAGGCATCATCCCGGCGCCGGAGTCCTGCCACGCGATCCGCGCCGCCATCGATGAGGCGCTGCGCTGCAAGGCGACCGGCGAGGCCAAGACCATCCTGTTCTGCCTGACCGGCCACGGCCACTTCGACATGGCGTCCTACGACAAGTATTTCTCCGGGCAACTGGAGGATTACGACTATCCGGCCGAAGCCATTGTCGAGTCGCTGAAGCATTTACCCAAGGTAGGTTGATTCCGTGAAAGTCCTGGTTTTTCTGCTCGTTCTCGGCAATTTGCTGTTCTACGCCTTCACGGCGGGCTATTTTGGCCGCCCGGACAACCCGGATGCCGGGCGGGTCGAGCAGCAGATCGCGCCGGAACGCCTGCGCATCGTGTCTCGCGGCGAAGCGCCCGGTGCCCCGGCCAAGCAGGCAGAACCGGCACCTGCCAGCGAGCCTGCGGCAGCAGCCGAGGCGACTGGCGACCAGGCGCCGCCGGCAGCGCCGGTGGCCGAGCCGGCCAAGGAAGCCGTAGCGGAAAAAGCACCGGAGAAAGCAGCGGAGACGGTCGCCGAGAAAGCGCCGGAAAAAATCGATGCTGCCCCGGTCTGCCTGGCCTGGCGCGCACTTTCGGTTGCCGAGGCCGACAAGGTCACGACCCTGATGGGTAAACGCTTCGCTGACTTCAAGCTGAGCCGCAAGGCGGTGGCCGGCGAGAGCAACGGCTGGTGGGTGTATATCCCTGCCATGCCGGGCAAGGCGGAGGCCGACAAGAAGGCCAGCGAACTGCGCGATCTGGGCATTACTGATTTCTTCATCGTGCCGGACGGGCAGAGCCGCCACGCCATTTCGCTTGGCATCTTCAGCAGCGAAAAGGGCGGCAATGAACGGCTGGCCGAGCTGAAGGCCAAGGGGGTACGCTCCGCCGTGATCGGGCCGCGCCCGAGCAAGGATACGGCTGTTGCCTTGCAGGCCCGGGGGCCGGGCGACAAGAAGGCGGCCGTCATTGCCGCAGTGGCCGACGCCATCCAGAAAAACGAAGCGCTGGCCTGCAAGTGAGCGAATTCGTCGTCGGCCTGACCGGGGGCATCGGTAGCGGCAAGAGCACGGTGGCCGACCTGTTCGTCGAACAAGGCGCGGCGCTGGTCGATACCGATGCCATCGCCCATGAACTGACTGGCCCCGGGGGCGCCGCCATGCCCCTGCTGGTCGAGGCTTTCGGGGCCCAGGTGGCGCGTCCGGACGGAGCGATGGATCGGGCGACGATGCGCCGGTTGGTCTTTGCCGACCCGGCGGCCAAGCTGCGCCTGGAAGGCATCCTGCATCCGCTGATCCGCCAGCTGTCGGCCGAGCGCTGCCGGGCGGCAACGGCGCCTTACGTGATCCTGGCCGTGCCCTTGCTGGTTGAATCGGGCACCTATCGTGAACGCTGCGACCGGATCGTCGTCGTCGATTGCCCGGAGAGCCTGCAAATCGAGCGCGTCATAGCGCGCAACGGCATGCGCCGCGACGAGGTGCTGGCGATCATGGCGGCCCAGGCCAGCCGTGCCCAGCGTCTTGCCGTCGCCGATGACGTGGTGGTCAATGACGCGGGGCGCACAAAAATTTACGACCGGGTTGCCGAGTTGCACCTAAAGTATCTACTACTTTCCGCTGAAAAAGTTAAAGCGAGCTGTTGAGATTTGCTTGCAAATAGCTCAGAATAAACAAAATTTTCCGTCTTTCGGGCCCATCTTCGCGTGATCACCTACGAATATCCGTTCAACGAGCGCATCCGCACACTGCTGCGTCTCGAGGATTTGTTCGAGAAAACCGCGTACTTCGCGCAGGAAGAAGGGGCGCTCGAACATCACGCCGCACTCGTTTCGCTGTTCGAAATTCTTGAAGTGGCCGGTCGTGCCGACCTCAAGATGGATTTGATCCAGGAACTCGAACGCCAGCGCCAAACGCTGCTCGCCTTCCGCAATAACCCGGATATTTCCGAAGAGGCGCTGTCCGGCGCGCTCTACGAAATCGAACAGTCGTCGGCCGCCCTGCTCGCCATGCACGGCAAGATTGGCCAGTACCTGCGCGAAAACGACTGGCTGATGAGCATCAAGAGCCGTGCCGCCATTCCGGGCGGCGTTTGCGAATTCGATCTGCCGTCCTACCACTGGTGGCTGCATCGCCCGGTCGAGGTTCGTCGCGACGCGCTCGAAGGCTGGACGCGGCCGTTGCTGCCGCTGCGCGACGCCGCCGCCATCGTGCTGCGCCTGCTGCGCTCCAGCGGCCGGCCGAAAACCTATACGGCGACCAATGGCCAGTTCCAGCTCAATCTGGGTGGCTCGGCGGCACAAATGGTGCGTATCACCGTTGCCGTCGAGGAGCAGGCGATTCCCGAAGTCAGCGCCAACAAGTATTTCCTGAACATCCGCTTCACCAAGCCGCCGGCCGGTGAAATCAAGGCTCGCGGCTGCGAGCGCGATGTCGGCTTCGATCTCACCTTCTGCAATTTATAGCAGCGTTTCTCTCGGTTTCCACTGGATGCAAAATCCCGCCAAGTGCCCTGCTTTCGCAGGGTTTTTTGTTTCCGGTTGTTTCATTTTGTGCCGCTAAAGTCCAGGGTATTTGAGTAGCTTGCTGAGTGGTTTATGATGGGCTGAGTAGCTACAGTGAGTAGTCGGGGCGATATGGGAAATCTGAGTGACATCCAGATCCGACAATGGATCAAGCAGGGTCAGCCGCTGGCCAAATCTGATGGTGATGGGCTGACCTTCACCCTTTCCGCGAAGGGTGTGGCCTCATGGGTGCTGCGATACCGAATGCCTGGGGCAAAGTCGCAGAAAGAGCTGACCATCGGGCGCTATCCGGACATGACCCTGCAGCGTGCCAGACAGGAAGCGGCGGCGAGGCGCCTTGAGGTGAATAGCGGTATCGACGTCGCCCGGGCGAAGCAACAGATGAAGCGTGAGGCCGATCGAGCTTGGGCGGTGACGCGCCTGGCAGAAGACTACTTGGAGAAAGCCAAAGACCGCCTCCACAAATCCACGGTCGACGGTCGGCGCCAACAGTTTCGGGACTACATCAAGCCGATCATTGGTGCCCTACCGGTAAAGGACGTAACGCCGTCCGACATCGTAGAGGTAACCGAACGTGCCCTGGTGACGTCGCAGCACATTGCCAGGCTCGTTCTTGTCCTGCTGCGCGAGCTGTTCTCGCATGCAATTGCTCGGCATGTGATCGAGACGGATCCATGCGCCCACGTCAAGGCGAAATCAGTGCTTGGGCCGCGTCCATTGAATCGGGTACGGGTCGCCCTGTCCGAGCAGGAGCTGAGAGCGGTTCTTCCCGCCCTTCAAGGGATTGGCCGCGAGAACGAGTTGATGGTCAAGGTGCTGCTGGCAACCGCCGTCCGCATCGGCGAACTGGTCAATGCCGAGTGGGCCGATGTCGACCTTGAGCGTCGACTGTGGAGAATTCCTCCTGAGAACATCAAGGGCCGGAAAGTTCGCGCCGCCCGAGGTGAGGACGTCAAGGAGTTCATCATTC
>CAZDRS010000274.1:0-3676 GCA_964507585.1 uncultured Dechloromonas sp. | reverse complement strand
ACGCGGATTTTCAATCCGCTGCTCTACCAACTGAGCTACCAGGCCAAGAGAGGCCACATTATAGCGGGGTAAAGGTCGTCGCGCAACAGTTTGGCGCAGTTTTTCGGCATTGGATTTTCCGCTCAGGTACCGATGGGTGGGGATTGGCGATACAACTCGGAGAAATCATCCGGCAATGGCGGCGGTGCGGTAGGTGGATGCCAGGCGGCAAAGGCGACGCGGGCGATGGCGCCCTTGCCGGTGGGATTGGGGCGCAGGCTGGCCCTGGAGTCATGCTGCATGGCGATCTCCTGCACGATGGCCAGACCGAGGCCGCTGCCTTCGGTGCCGGCATCGTCGACACGGTAGAAGCGTTCGAAGACCAGTTCGGCCTGCTCTTCGCTAATGCCGATCCCGTCGTCCTCGACCTCGAACAGCACGGTATCCGGATTGGCAACAATGCGGCAGGTAACGTGCCCGCCGTGGCCGGTGTAGCGCAGCGCATTGTCGATCAGGTTCTTGGCCAACTCACGCAACAGGAAGGGGTTGCCGGTAATCATGGCCGGGCCGGCCGTCTCGAAGCCGAGATCGATGTCCTTTTCGATGGCAATCATTACCCAATCGGCAACCACGTCGCGAATCAGGGCTGAGAGATCGAGCACCTCATGCTTGCGTTGGGCCAACTCCACCCCTTCGGTACGAGCCAGGGTAAGCAGCTGGTTGACCAGCCGGCCCGCACGATCGACACCCGTTGCGATCTGGCGCAGGGCATGGCGCAATGCCTCGGGGTCGGTTTCGCGCATGGCGAATTGGGCTTGGGTTTTCAGGCCGGTCAGCGGCGTGCGCATCTGGTGGGCGGCATCAGCAACGAAGCGCTGCTGGGCTTCGACGTTGCGTTGCATGCGCGCCAGCATTTCATTGAAGGCCTCAACCAGCGGCTCCAACTCTTCCGGCACGCGCCGGGTGGCGATGGGCGAGAGGTCGTCAGGCTGCCGGGCGTCGATTGTCTTGCGCAAGCGGGTCAAGGGGCGCAAGCCGCGCGACAGGCCGAACCAGACCAGCATCACCGCCAGCGGGATGATGATGAACTGCGGCAGGATGACGCTGGCGACGATCTTGTTGGCCAACTGGCTGCGCTTCTCGGTCGTTTCGCCGACTTCGATGATGACCCACTTGGCCTTGGGCATGCCGGCTTCGGACAGGTAGGTATAGGCCAGGCGCAAATCCTGCCCCTTGAAATCGGCATCGCGCAGATAGATTTCGCCGGGAATCATGTCATCCTCGGCCGGTGGGTCGATCGTCGGCAGATCCTTGTCGCCAGCCAGCAGTCGGCCATCCACGGAAACAACCTGGAAATAGACGCTATCCGTTTCATCGGCCCGCAGCAGCGCCCGCGCCGAAGCCGGCAGGGAGAGCAAGGGTTTGCCATTGACCAGCTTGACCTGGCGGGCAATCGCCGCCACGTGCTCACGCAGTGCCTGGTCGTAGGGGTAATTGGCGACGTTGTTGGCGAAGTAGTGCGTGAAGGCGATGCTCAACGGCCAGACGAAGAGCAAGGGGGCGAGCATCCAGTCGAGAATCTCGCCAAACAGCGAGCGCTCGGTTTCCGATGCTGCGGAAACGGAATTACTCGCCTTGGGGTCGCTCAAGGCAGTAGCCCAGGCCACGCACGGTTGCGATCTTCACCCCGCCCGCCTCGATTTTCTTGCGCAGGCGATGCACGTAGACTTCGATAGCGTTGTGGCTGACCTCCTCGCCCCACCCGCAGAGATGATCGACCAATTGATCCTTGCTGACCAGGCGCCCCATGCGGCTGAGCAGGACTTCGAGGAGGCCCACCTCGCGCGCCGACAGATCGAGCGCCTGCCCCTGGATCGTAGCGACCCGACCGACCTGATCGTAGGCCAACGCACCGCACTGGATGGTCGGGGAAGTACCGGCCGAACGGCGGGTCAGCGCCCGGACACGTGCCTCCAGCTCAGCCAGTTCGAAAGGCTTGACCATGTAGTCATCCGCCCCGAGGTCGAGCCCCTTGACGCGGTCGCCCGTACCGTCGAGCGCCGTCAGGATCAACACCGGCACCTGTGAATTGCGCGCCCGCAGCCGTTTGAGAACCTCCAGGCCGGGCATCTTGGGCAGGCCGAGGTCGAGAATCAGCAAATCGTACGATACCGTGGCCAGCGCGGCATCTGCTTCGACGCCATTCGGCGCCCAATCGACGGCATAACCCCCTTGGCGCAGGGAACGGGAAAGCCCATCGGCGATGATGGAGTCGTCTTCAGCGATAAGTATGCGCATTTATTCGATATTCGCCTGTCACGGCGTAAGATTTCTGTAAGGCAGCCCTAATATTCTGTGCGGGCTGTTCTCCTTTTATGGTCTTCGGAGTATGCGGTCACCCGCTACTCAGGGGGTGGCCCGATCCTGCACTGGGTAACCCCCTACCGTCTTTTTCCCTCAGCAAACCCGTACAGTCTAGCAAATAAACTGCGCTTCATTTTCCGCAGCGCACAAGCACGTCCACAATTTTTGGACGCCCGGCATTGCGCTGTCTCGGCACAAGATCGTAAACGAAAAAAAGCCCGGGTTGCCCCGGGCTTTTGTTATCGACTGAAGGTCGATTAGTGGGCGGCTGCCGACGAGGCACCCAAGCCGGTTTCCGAACGCAGTTGCTGCGACGGATACAGGGCGCGTTCCTTCTTGGCCTGCTCGGAGTTGTCCAGGATGGACACCAGCCAGATGGTGAAGAAGGCGGCGGACATCGAGAACAGGGCAGCCGAGTTGTACGGGAACCAGGCGGAGCCCTTCGGATTGTGCATGACGGCTTCCCAAACCGAGGCGGAACCGATGGTCAGCACGGCAGCCAGAACCAGGCCGACGAAGCCACCGACAACGGCGCCACGGGTCGTGCAGTTCTTCCACAGCACGGACATGAAGAGAACCGGGAAGTTGGAGGAACAGGCGATGGTGAAGGCCAGCATGACCATGTAGGCAACGTTTTCCTTCTCGAAGGCGATACCGAGAACGATAGCCAGGATGCCGAGGGCGACGGTGGCCATCTTGGAAACACGCAGTTCCTGTTCGGACGAGCAGCCCTTGTTGAACACGGAAGCGTACAGGTCGTGCGACACGGCGGAAGCACCGGACAGGGTCAGACCGGCAACAACGGCCAGGATGGTGGCGAAGGCCACGGCCGAGATGAAGCCGAGGAACAGGTCACCGCCAACTGCCTTGGCCAGATGCACAGCAGCCATGTTGCCGCCGCCCTTCAGGCCCTTGGCGATTTCGCCGCCGACGTAGAAGTCACCCGGGTTCTGGATCAGGTTGGTGATAGCACCGAAACCGATGATGAAGGTCAGGATGTAGAAGTAGCCGATCCAGGTAGTCGCCCAGGCAACCGACTTACGAGCTTCCTTGGCGTTCGGCACGGTGAAGAAGCGCATCAGGATGTGCGGCAAGCCGGCGGTACCGAACATCAGGGCCATACCGACGGAGATGGCGGAGATCGGGTCCTTGATCAGGGCGCCCGGCGCCATGATGGCGTCGTGCTTGGAGTGCACTTCGACAGCCTTGGCAAACAGGGCTTCCGGCGAGAAGCCGAATTGCAGCAGCACGGCCACAGCCATGAAGGTAGCGCCGCCAAGCAGCATGCAGGCCTTGATGATCTGCACCCAGGTCGTTGCGGTCATGCCGCCGA
>CAZDRS010000273.1:0-3693 GCA_964507585.1 uncultured Dechloromonas sp. | reverse complement strand
ACCATCTACGAAGGCACCACCGGCATCCAGGCCAACGACCTGCTGTTCCGCAAGCTGATGCGCGACCAGGGCGCCACCGCCAAGATCATCTTTGGCGAGGTCTATGCCACCGCCAAGGCTCTCGGGGCCACCGGCAAGCCCGAGCTGATGGCCATGGCCCAGAAACTGGGTAGCGCCCTCAAAGCCTGGACGACCGCTACCGAATGGCTGGCCGGCAACGTCCGCAGCAACCTGTCCGGCGTCCTGACCGCTGCCGTGCCTTACCTGCACTTGGCGGTAACCGTTACCGGTGGCTGGATGATGGCCAAGTCGGCATTGGCGGCTGCCGCCCATCTCGACAAGGGCGAGGGCGACCTGCCGTTCTACCGCGCCAAGATCACGTCGGCCCGCTTCTATGCTGACCAGATGCTGCCGCAGGCAGCTGCCTATGCCGAGATTGCGATGGCCGGTGATAGCGGCTTGGCCGGTGAGCCCCTCGAGTAATCCTTTTTGTTTTAGAACTGACTACCTCGTGGAAAAGAGAAAGGCGCCAATTTCGGCGCCTTTCTCTTATGCAATCAATCGCTATGTCCTATCAAGGAGCTACACCAGAAGTCGGAACCTTGTTAACCAAGAAGATGGCGGTTTGCGTGACCGGAGTTTGTGGAGCAATGGAGCGGGGATCAATGCTAACCGGTGTTCTCGTTACGCTGGATACTCCACCAATCGAACCCGCAGTCTGGCCGTAGAAAGTTCCCTGTACATTACCGGAGTAACTTGCCGAATCACGGCTACTCAGTGCAGAAATACTCGTTGAAGCAATGTTTGCTCCCGAAATGTTGCCAGATGCCTGGAAGTTGATTGATCCTTCCCATTGTCCCCGCCAAGTTCCCGGCCCAAACTGAACCTGAATGGCAACCGAGCCTTGACGAGAACCGTCATAGCTACCGCCGATATAGCTGGCTTGTACATTGTTAGTCTGCTGAGCGGCTAAGTAAGCCTGTGGCGTAGCAATGCCGACAACGTAGTAACCTGAGGTTCGATCAAGCTGAGTTGGCGATTCTTCTTCGGAATAGAACCTTTCACCCTTGAGGTATGCAGTCATACGAGAAAAGTTGCCTACAGCAACCTGCTCGTCAGCCTCGACCCATACCCAATGTGGGTGGCGTCTATTTCCGACGTTCACTAGCTGCCCAGTGATGGCTTGCTCAAATGGGCCAGATCCAAAGACCTGCCGCGCCTCGTTACTGAACGCATTGTGGGAAACACCATTTGCGTCAACGAATGCCTGATCAGTGTGGAAATGGTGCAAACCATCGTCACCCATAAACCAGTAGCCACCACCAAATCCGGCATTAACAGCGCCGCCCGAGTCAGTAAATACTGGCTGGGTAGTGCCTAACGATGAAAGTTGCCACGAAATGCTCCCCGGGCCTCTGCCTTCTCCTGCGGTAATCCCGGAATCTTCCGGCGTGAGCGTTAAAGCAAAGAGAGCAGGAACCCATGGGTCAGATTTTTGTATCCGGTTACTAAAATAACCCTCGTTACATTGGTTCTCCATCTTATTGACGAATATTGCATAACCGCACCATGTTCCAGCTGCACAGCCGCTCGGAGTCGGCGTCGGATTCACATCAGGATTGTTACGATACGGTTCACCCTTGGCAAATCCAAGTAGCGTTGCTGGTGCAATTAAACCCGCTGCAGGTTCGGCAAAGTCTTCCCACGGCCCCCATTGATCTACCGAATCCTGAGAAATGACCACCTTACCGTATGACTTGACGTTATTCCATTGATCCTCGTGGTAGTTCCACGAATCCTTGGCGAATGCGTTGCCACTCAAGAATAGGGTGGCTATACATGCCGCTATTACTGTGTGCTTGGTTTTCATGATATCCCTCACTACTTGTTGGACTGCTGTCCATCTTGAGTCAGGCTCCCAATTTCGCAGTCAAGCTGCACGGGAGGTTCAATCTCATTACTGCATACTTCGCGCCAGTAATTTATTTGTTTTAAAATCAATTGCTTATAAAATCCATGTCGTAATTGTGTAAAGAAAGTCGTCGTTTGACTTGGTTTTGTGCTGACTAGGCAATGTTGTAGACGTAAAAAAGGCGCCAACTGGCGCCTTTTGCTTGATACCGCTGCAAGTGCTTAGAAGGAACGGCCAATCGTAATACCAGTGACTTGGCGCTTGTAGGTGTAGATGCTGACATTTGAGTCGTTTTCGGTGCGTTGCCAGCTACCGGAAAGACGCCAGTCTTTCATCAGGCCTTCCTTGAAGCCGTGGCCGAAACCAACTTCGAAGCGCTTTTCGTCTTCATCGCGAGCCAATGCAAAGACCGGTTCAACGCCATCAAATTTGGTTTCCTTGTAGCTGTAGCGACCATAAACGTTGCCATTTTCCCAGGCTGCAAGGTTGACGCCACCGAAAGCTTCCCAACCGTCGTTACTGAAACGGGCTGCAGATGCGTCTTCCTTAAAGATGTGCACTCCACCCTGCAGTGCCAGTTTGCCTTGCATCAGCAGATGACCATAGGAGATGCCTGTCTGGTAGTACTGACTGTTACGGCCATTATCAATGGCGCGATCAAAGTCCTTCTTCAACACCAAGGCATCCCATGTCAGTTCACCATTCTTCATTTGGATCACGACAGTCGGGGAGATCGAGGTATAAAGACCCAAATAGTTTCCGCCCAGATACAGGCCGTCAACTTGCAGGTTAAGCTTGGCGCGCCACTTGTTTGGAACGATGACACCTGGGCCCGTAGACACCGACAGCGCGGTCAGGTTGAAGTCGGTTTCGTTGAAATACTGTTTGTGATAGACGCCAGCACTGGTTTGCCAGATAAAACGTGCGGCCGTTTCGCCAAGGCGGATTACGGACGGCGAATTGTAGGTGTGGGTCGCTCCGGCTTGTAGCACGGCGGCCCAGTCGCTGCGAGGCGTGGAGCCCGGGGCCAGAACAAGGCCACCCGGCAGGGTTGATGCGCCAGGGCCAACGTTTACGTTGGTATCGTACTGGCCACCCAGGGAGCCATTGAATTCCCAGGTGTTGCGGCTGGCGAGCAGAGCGACCTGATCACGCTTGATTTCGGCCAGGAAAGCTTCAACAGCCAGTCGTACATTGTCAGGCGTCTTGGGGTCATCAATGACCTTTTGTGCCTGCTGTTTGGCTTGCTCATAGTTCATGGTACGGAAATAAGCGACAGCCAGTTCAAGGCGGGCGCGGTTCAATGCCGGATTGTTGCTCAGAACCGTTTCAAGCGCTTCGATGGCGCTGAAGGTCTGGCCCTGCTCACGCAGGAAAATGCCTTCCTTGAAAAGCTTGTTGTTATCAAGTTCTTCCTGTGCGGTAGCTGGAGTAACTCCGCAAAGTGCGACCAGAACGGGCAGGCAAGCAAACTTGAATGAACTGGCGAGTTTCTTGGTCTGTGTGTGCATATTTCAACCCTTAGATGGGAAAGGCAGTGTTAAGAGACTGTTAAATGATCAAATTCTAATGATCCGGATGCCAGATGTCATTTTGCTTCTCGCGATAGGAAGAAAATCACTATCGGATGTCGCGTATTTACAACTGTAAATTTTGTCGACAATTTCTAGGGCGTGTTCACAGTAACCAGATATAGGCACAAGCGAGATGCAGGAAGGCGTTGAATCGATTGGCAAGTTTGTCGTATCGGGTTGCGATACGTCGGAACTGCTTGAGGCGAT
>CAZDRS010000272.1:0-3712 GCA_964507585.1 uncultured Dechloromonas sp. | reverse complement strand
CGCTGCGCTGCGCCCTGGTCGGCGACCAGTTGGCCATCCTGGCCAACAAGAACGGTTGGGAAGGCGTGATCGTTTACGGCTGCATCCGCGACTCTGGCGATATCAACGGTATCGATTTCGGCGTGCGCGCCCTCAATACCCATCCGCAAAAGACGCTCAAGAAGGGCATCGGCGACAAGAACGTGGGCGTTACCTTCGGCGGCGTGACCTTCAATCCGGGTGAATGGCTGTATGCCGATGAGGATGGCGTACTGGTTTCCGGCAAGCCGCTGGTTTAAGACACTTCAAGGCAAGGAAACTCGCCATTCCCGCCGATGCCGGAATGGCGAGCTGCATCAACCTTCGAGCAGCACCGTGCTCTCGCAGCCGACCCGGATGCCGCCCCAGTGGCGACCAGCGACCGTGATCGGCATGTTGATTTCCGACAGGATCTCGCCCGTATCCCGGGCATAGGTCTGCACCAGCAGCGGCAAGGTATTCTTCGCGCCGCGCTGACCGGTGACATCGTTCCATATGCGTCGGGTGCGGTTGCCGACGAGATCGTTCTCGTAATTGCCGGTTAGCGGCCGGGAATACTTCTGGTTGTGAATGGCGCTGTAGCCGCGCGCATCGATGATCAGGGTATAGACGCCGCCTTTCAGCTTGCCCAAGGCCGCCTCCAACAAGGGCTGCACCCTTTGCTCGAAAGCCGAGCAGTAGCTCACATCGTATTTTTGCGGATTGGTGTTGGGAATCGGACGGTAGTTCTGATCCCAGATATTGACCCCGCTCGCTGCCAGTTCGGCCAGGCAGTCCTGGATTGCATTGCGGAAATTCTGGGCCTGATCGACGTTGAAGTCGAACGAGCCACGGCCGATCTTGAAACGCGACACCAGTTCCTGAACGCTCTCCGTCGCCTGGCTGAGCGTCTGCGTGGATTGCTCCGACGAGCGCATGCTGCCGGCCACTTCGTTCGACAGGTCGTGCACCTGGGTAACGGCCTCATGTACCTGACCGTTGGTCGCCGTCAATTGCTCCATGGCGGCGGCAATCTGGTTGAGTTGATCGCCCGTCCGTTCGAAATCGCCAACCATGCGCTGGAATTCTGCGGATGAACGCTCGACCACCTGGCGCGTCTGGCGAATATCGTGGTTGATCAATTCGTTCTCGTTTTGCGTTTCGCGCACCAGGGCAATCATGCTGCCGATGTTGTCGCTGATCTCCTGCGTCGCGACATTGACCCGTTCGGCCAGCTTGCGCACCTCGTCGGCCACCACGGCAAAGCCACGGCCCATTTCGCCGGCGCGCGCGGCCTCGATGGCGGCGTTGAGCGCCAGCAGGTTGGTCTGGTCGGCAATATCCTTGATCAGCCCGGCAATCTGCCGGATGCTGTCCGAGCGCTGTGCCAGATGATCGACGGTGGAATTGAAGCTGCCCAGCTTGTCGCTGACCATTACTACCTTGGCGACGATGTCGTGCATTTCATTGAGCGACAGACGGGCCGTTGCCAGGTTGGCATCGGTCGAATGCGAAATCAGCTCGGTGGAGTTCGACACCTCGTGAATGGCCTGGATTGCCTCGCTGCTCGCCCCGAACACGGCGCCAGCGATTTCGCCCTGCTTGGCGGCCCGCTCTGCCGTCGAAGCAACGGTCTTGGTGACCACAACTGCCTCGCGGGCAATATTGACGCTCATCTTGCGCACTTCGCTGATGATCTCGCGCATCTTGTCGGCAAAGCGGTTGTAGGACTCGGCCAGCGTGCGCAACTCATCGTGCGTGATCGTCGGCAGGTTGCGCGAGAAATCTCCCTCGCCCCGGCCGATCTCGTCGAAGATGGTCGAGATCAGGCGAACCGGGCGCAGTATCAAGTAGCGGATGTAGGCAATCTGCAGGATGTTCCAGCACAGGGCGACGATCGTCAGTCCGACCATCAGCGCCATGCCCCCCTCCAGGCTGGTCAGGATGCGCTGCAGGCTTTCCGGATTCGCCCCCGAGCGGGCCAGTTCTGCGCCGACCAGGCTTTTCTGCTGGAAGTAGATGGCCAGGTAGCCAAGGTCGATGAAGAAGAGCAACAGGAAGCTCATCAGCTTCTTGGTCAGGGAATTCCAGAACGTCCGCTGATTCCAATCGTACAACTGTCGCAAAAATTCCATACATCCGCCGATAAAATTCAAAATTTGTCGGATTCAACACCGCTTCGGCAACGACGTCAAGCCCGAAAAAGCACTACACATTCCAACGTAATGAGAATCCGCAAGCACAAAATGCTGCGATGCATTTCATTCCGGCGAACATCGTTTCATATCGCGAAATATCAAACACAACATACTGATTTTTATTAAAAAAATATTGTCTTATGTCTTATATAAGACTCTTGCTGCTGCGCAAAAAAATATCTATACTTCTCCCATCGACGTTGAAGCAGGCTTTTTCGGCACAACGCCGTTCCCCCAAACCAAATCTCTTGAGGAATTCACAATGAGCACTCGCGAACAGCAAATCGCCGCCCTCGAAAAAGACTGGGCAGAAAACCCCCGCTGGAAAGGCGTCAAGCGCGGCTACTCCGCTGCTGACGTCGTTCGTCTGCGCGGCTCCCTGCAGCCGGAATACACCCTGGCCCAACGCGGTGCCAAGGTTCTCTGGGACAAGGTCAACGGCGGTGCCAAGAAGGGCTACGTGAATGCTTTCGGCGCGATCACCGCTGGTCAAGCCATGCAACAGGCCAAGGCTGGCCTGGAAGCCGTTTATCTGTCCGGCTGGCAAGTTGCTGCCGACGGCAACACCTCCGAAACCATGTACCCGGATCAGTCGCTGTACGCCTACGATTCCGTGCCGACCATGGTTCGCCGCATCAACAACACCTTCAAGCGCGCTGACGAAATCCAGTGGTCGCGTGGCATCAACCCGGGCGACGAAGGCTTCATCGACTACTTCCTGCCGATCGTTGCTGACGCGGAAGCCGGTTTCGGTGGCGTCCTGAATGCCTTCGAACTGATGAAGAACATGATCGCCGCCGGTGCGGCCGGTGTGCACTTCGAAGACCAACTGGCTGCCGCCAAGAAGTGCGGCCACATGGGTGGCAAGGTTCTGGTTCCGACCCGCGAAGCCATCGAAAAGCTGATCTCCGCTCGTTTCGCCGCTGACGTCATGGGCGTTCCGACCCTGATCCTGGCCCGTACCGATGCCGAAGCTGCCAACCTGATCACCTCCGACTACGACGCCAACGACAAGCCCTTCCTGACCGGTGAGCGCACCCAGGAAGGCTTCTTCCGCGTCAAGAACGGTCTGGAGCAGTCCATTTCCCGCGGCGTTGCCTACGCTCCGTACGCTGACCTGGTCTGGTGCGAAACCGGCGTGCCGGATATCGGCTTCGCCCGCGAATTCGCACAAGCCGTGCAGGCCGCCTGCCCGGGCAAGCTGCTGTCCTACAACTGCTCGCCGTCCTTCAACTGGAAGAAGAACCTGAACGACTCGCAGATCGCCTCCTTCCAGGAAGAACTGTCGGCACTGGGCTACAAGTACCAGTTCATCACCCTGGCTGGTATCCACGTCAACTGGTACAACACCTTCAAGTTCGCCAAGGCCTACGCTGGCGGCGAAGGCATGAAGCACTACGTCGAGATGGTTCAGGAGCCGGAATTCGCCGCTCGCGACCAGGGCTACACCTTCGTCTCGCACCAGCAGGAAGTCGGTACCGGTTACTTCGACGAAGTCACCACCGTCATCCAGGGCG
>CAZDRS010000271.1:0-3717 GCA_964507585.1 uncultured Dechloromonas sp. | reverse complement strand
TACTCGCCCTTGTTCATCGACTCACGGTCGATGATGTAACCGCGGGAGTAGAACATGACGATCACCACGGTCATGTACAGGAACAACTTCAGCAGGTCGGACATCAAGTCATCGACGAACATGTTGCTGAAGGTGTAGCTGATCTCACCGGTGCTGGTGGCGAACTGGATAGCCGCACAACCGATCAGCGTAAGTTGGGTCAGCGCAAAGATGACGGTACGCCGGCTATCCTTGACCAGCAAATCGATCATCAGGATGGCAAGAGCCATCGTCGCCAGGAAAATTTCCGGCGCAGCGGGCAGAAGATTGGGAACAACGAAATTGTCGAACATGTCGGCTACCGTTTATTGAATCTTGCTGATGGCAACGTGATGCAGCAGGTCATTGACCGAGGCGTGCATGACTTCGGTGAAAGGCAGAGGATAAACGCCCATCCACAGCGTGGCGATGGCCAGCACGGTAAGGATGGCGAATTCACGCTTGTTGATGTCGGTCAGTTCTTCGACGTGATGGTTGGCAACGTCACCAAAGATGACGCGCTTATACATCCACAACGAGTAGGCAGCACCGATGACCATCGACGAGGCGGCGGCGAAAGCAACCCAGAAATTGAACTTGACGGCACCAAGGATGACCATGAATTCACCGACGAAGCCGGAAGTAGCCGGCAGACCGGCATTGGCCATGGTGAACAACATGAACAAGGCAGCAAACTTCGGCATCTTATTGACCACGCCACCGTAATCAGCGATCTGACGGCTATGCACGCGGTCGTACATGACACCGATACAGAAGAACATGGCGCCGGACACGAAGCCGTGCGAAACCATCTGAACCAATGCGCCCTCGACACCCATCGAGCTGAACATGAAGAAACCCAGCGTCACGAAACCCATGTGGGCGATCGACGAGTACGCGACCAGTTTCTTCATGTCGGCCTGAACCAGGGCGACGAAACCGATATAGACCACGGCGATCAGCGACAGCGCGACAACGAGGCCGGAAAGTTCATGCGAAGCATCCGGAGCGATCGGCAGCGAGAAACGCAGGAAACCGTAGGCACCGAGCTTCAGCGCAATGGCAGCCAGCACGATGGAACCACCGGTCGGGGCTTCGACGTGGGCGTCCGGCAACCACGTATGCACCGGCCACATCGGCACCTTGACGGCAAAGGCGATCAGGAAGGCCAGGAACAACCAGATCTGCGGGCCGAGCGCGATCGGCAGCTTGTGCCATTCGAGAATCGAGAAGCTACCGCCGGACTGGATGAACAGATACATCAGGGCCAGCAGGAACAGCAACGAGCCGAACAAGGTATAGAGGAAGAACTTGAAGGCCGCGTACACCCTGTTCGGGCCGCCCCAAACACCAATGATGAGGTACAACGGGATCAGCGAGGCCTCGAAGAAGACATAGAACAGTACGCCATCAAGCGAGGTGAAGATACCGTTCATCAGGCCCGACATGATCAGGAAGGCTGCGTTGTACTGGGCAACCTTCTGCTCGATCACTTCCCAGCCAGCCGCCACAACGATGATGGTAATGAACGCGTTCAGCACGACGAACAACATCGAAATACCATCGACCCCAAGATGATAGTTGATGTTGAAGCGTGGAATCCACGTCTTCAGCTCGACAAATTGCATCCCGCCGTTGGCGATATCAAAATTCGTCCACAACGGAATCGTAACCAGGAAAGCAACCACCGCACCGATCAGCGAAAGCATCCGCGCCAGCGGAGCGTTCCGGTCACTGCCGGTGGTCAGCACCACCAGGCCGGCGACGATCGGAATCCAGATTGCGAGAGATAGCAGCGGGTAAGTCGACATGTTATTCCTTGCTCTTCTGCGAACTATTCACGCTAGGCGCGGTTGATCCACAGGGTCATCAGCACGAAGACGCCGATGATCATGGTGAAAGCGTAGTGATAAACGTAACCAGTCTGGAACAGGCGGGTCAGTGAAGATATCCAGCCAACGACCTTGGCAGCACCATTGACCACCAGGCCATCGATAACCGCAACATCGCCACCGCGCCACAAGGCCTTGCCCAGCAGACGGGCACCACCGGCGAAGACGACTTCGTTGAATTTATCGAAGTAGTACTTGTTTTCGAACAAGGTATGAATCGCGGAGAAGCGACGCTGAATGGCAGCCGGAATATCGGGGCGCTTCATGTAGAAGAACCAGGACACGACCACACCCGCCAGTGCCAGGAAGAACGGCAGTGAAGTCAGTGCATGTACCCCCATTGCAGCAGCGCCATGGAAGTGTTCAGCCAGATGCTCCATTGCCGGGTGGGCATGATGATCAATGAAGATAACGCCCTTGAAGTAGTCACCGAACAGCATCGGGCCAATGCCGATATAGCCGATAACAAGCGAGGGAATGGCCAGCAGGACGAGCGGCAGCGTCACAACCCACGGCGTTTCGTGCGGCTTTTGTCCGGGAGCCAGACCGTGGTGATGATCATGCGAGGTTTCCTCGTCATCGTGATCGCCATCATGCTCGTGATGATGCGCGTCATCAGCCTTGCCGAAACGTTCCTCGCCATGGAAGACCAGGAAATACATCCGGAAGGAGTAGAAGGCGGTGACGAAAACGCCGGCCAGCACGGCAAAGTAGGCAAAGCCGGAACCCGGGATATGCGCCAGGGCAACCGCTTCGATAATCGAGTCCTTGGAATAGAAACCGGACAGGAAAGGGGTGCCGATCAAAGCCAGCGAACCGACCAAGGATGTAATCCAGGTAATCGGCATGTACTTGCGCAGACCACCCATGTTGCGGATGTCCTGATCGTGATGCATACCGATGATTACCGAGCCGGCAGCAAGGAACAGCAGTGCCTTGAAGAAAGCATGGGTCATCAGGTGGAAGATGGCGACCGAGTACGCCGAAGCGCCCAGCGCAACCGTCATGTAACCCAGCTGCGACAGCGTGGAGTAGGCAACAACGCGCTTGATGTCGTTCTGGATGATGCCCAGGAAACCCATGAACAGCGCGGTAATCGAGCCGATCACGATAACGAAGGACAAAGCCGTCGTAGACAATTCAAACAGCGGCGACATCCGGGAAACCATGAAGATACCGGCCGTAACCATGGTCGCAGCGTGAATCAGCGCGGAAATCGGCGTCGGGCCTTCCATCGAGTCCGGCAGCCAAACGTGCAACGGAACCTGCGCCGACTTACCCATGGCACCGATGAACAGACAGATACAGGTCACCGTCATCAGGGAAACAGTAGCCCACTCACGATCGGCAAACAGGCTGATCGTGGTGTTGGCGAACTCGGGAGCCTTCTGGAACACCGTGGCGTAATCCAGCGATCCGAAATGCGCCAGAACCAGACCGATACCCAGGATGAAGCCGAAGTCACCGACGCGGTTGACCAGGAAAGCCTTCATATTGGCAAAAATAGCAGTCGGACGGGTGTACCAGAAACCGATCAGCAGGTAGGAAACTAGACCGACGGCCTCCCAACCGAAGAACAGCTGCATGAAGTTGTTGCTCATCACCAGCATCAGCATGGAGAAGGTGAACAACGAGATGTAGCTGAAGAAGCGGTTATAACCGGGATCTTCCTGCATGTAGCCGATGGTGTAGATATGCACCATCAAGGAGACGAAGGTCACCACGATCATCATCGTCGTGGTCAGGGAATCGATCAGGAAACCAACCTCGAACTTGTAATCGCCGCTGGTTAACCAGGTGTAAACCG
>CAZDRS010000270.1:0-3740 GCA_964507585.1 uncultured Dechloromonas sp. | reverse complement strand
ATGAGGCCCCTGATTGGCACGAAGATTCAGATCGAAGGCAGATTGCTGATGGGTGGTCGAATAGTACGAAGGGGTCAGTTTGAAGGCCCAGACTTTGTCACCATTAGCTCCCCCATCGGCCGTACCGGAACAGCAGTTCTCCGCCCTTGCCATCACAGGTAGCCAGAGTGTCAAAAAAAGCAGCCATTTACCATTCATCGCGAAATGATCCATTGATACGCCACCACGTTACTATGGGCAGCGCTCAGTATGCTTGAAACTGAAGCAGTAACGAGTAGCAATCCTCCTCGTTGATGAGGACACACTGGAGGCAAGCCATCCAGAACAAACAGAGTTTCCCTGACTATGCCAATTCAAAACGTGCCGTTGCCCCTCCGCTTGATCAAGTCACGCCCCAGATTATTTGCGGCTACCATTTTCGGGATACTTTTTGCCGTCTTGCTGCCATGGGCTGAACTTCGGCACCCGGTCACCCAGGCGATTATCGGCTGGAATGCCGGCGCAAGTCTTTATCTGCTCCTAGCCTTCCAGATGATGTTCAACTCGCCTCACGAGCGGATGCGCTCCCGCGCCAGACGGCAAGATGAAGGGCGGATCGTTGTCCTGACGCTGGTCGTTCTTGCTGCCTTGATTTCACTGGGGGCCGTTATCGCCCAACTATCAATCGCGCGGGAAGCAACGGGTACCGAGAAATACATACACATCGCTTTGGCCGCGATCACCATTGCGACCTCCTGGGCATTTACGCAAGTCATGTTCGCCCTGCACTATGCCCATGACTATTATCTGGCTGAAGATCGAGGCATGCCTCCGGCCCTGGACTTTCCGGGCGGACATGCTCCGGACTACGGGGATTTTTTGTACTTTGCTTGCGTCATCGGAACCTCTGGCCAAACAGCGGATGTCAGTTTTACCAGTCGAGCGATGCGACGGATTGGAACGGTGCATTGCGTGCTGGCCTTTGTTTTCAACACCACCATTCTGGCGCTGACGATCAACATCGCCTCCGGCTTATTGATGCCTGCTTAAACTTGAAGGGCCGCTTCAAAATCCTTCAATCAATTTCCACCCCGTAACAGATCGCTACACAATCAACGCAAACTGCAAGCTTGGGACGCCTACACTGAAAACAATTGTGCACCGCACAATGATTTCAGGAGTTAGCAATGAATTACCAAGCCATCTACACCGATCTACGCACCGCAAAGATGAGTTTCACGCAATTTATGGATCTCCTCGCCGAGGTGCGTGGCCTCGGTCTTGAGAAAGGCACAGCCACAGTGGCCGGAAGCGAGCAGCCAGCCCACTTTGCCGCGGCTCCTCTCGGCGAGCAGTTTGATTACCGAGCCAACCAGTAAGCAATGTGAAAGCACCGCCTGCGATTGGGCCTCGCTCGGGCAGCCCCCAAGCGCATCGTCAGGAAAATGACAGGTCGAAGGGGGTAATCTGCTGTCGCAAACTTGCAGTTACGTTTGTCTCTTCCAGAACTACTTTGCCCCGCGCTCAGAAGCAATTCTGGTGGGGTTTTCTTTTTGGGGATAGCCACGGGCGGCCCCTCTATTGGTCGTGGAGCTTGCCATGCGAATCAAATTTTCCCTATGCGCGCTGCTGGTGGCAGCAAGTTTGTCCGGATGCGTCGTCGCCCCTGCTCCTGCCCATCACCCGTATTACGCCGAACCGGTAGTTGTCGCCCCGCCGGCACCGCGCGTTGAATACTACGGTGCCCCGCCGGTGGTCGGACAGATCTGGATTGGCGGCTTCTGGAATTGGGTAGGCAATCGCCACGAATGGGTACCTGGCCATTGGGAAGCCCCCCGCCCCGGCTACCGCTGGGTGCCCCACCGCTGGGCTCCGGAAGGTGATCGCTGGCGGCTGCAAGGCGGCCACTGGGAGGAACACCACGAGCACCCGCGCGACTGGCGCTGATTCCCTCAAGCATTTGACTGACGGGCAGAACATCGCATGGCTGGCTTTGACCACTATGGGCAGGACACTGCGGAAATCGAATCCGAAATCGTCCGCAAGGGCATCGTTCTCGGTATCGACTGGTCAGACAAGGCTGCAGTACGCGCCTTGGCGAGGGAAGCCATCAACCACCTATCGGAAGATGTACGGATAGCCTCCGCCACCCCTACCGATTACCGGTTGATGGCCAAGATCGATTTGTTCGGGCTGGCCGGCCTGATGCTGAAAACGATGGCAAAAAGCGCCGAGCAAGGCATCGAGAGCCATGGTGGCCCGGCCTGGAAGGCGTTCGCCCAAGCACTTTGGGCCGAGCGCGCCTTGCGCGACCAAACCGACATCGCCGGACGTTAAGCCGCCAAGGGAAACTCAATCCTGATGTGCAAGCCACCATGCGGCACACTCAGGAACTTTACGGCTGCACCGTGCAATTCGGCGATTTCCTGCACGATTGCCAAGCCCAGGCCACAACCATTACCCGGTGAGCCGGGAATTCGGTAGAAACGTTCGAAAACCTGCCGGCCATGCTCGTCAGGAATGCCCGGGCCGTTATCCTCGACCCCGAGATACGGCCGGCCATTTTCACACCCGCAATGCACCGTTACCACGCCACCCTGCGGGGTATAACGCAGCGCGTTGTCGATCAGGTTGGAGAGCGCTTCCTGCAGCATCCAGGGAAACCCCATGGTTTTCGCCGGCTGGATATCGAAGCCGAGGTCGATATTCCTGGCCAGCGCCGTATCAAGGAAGTGCGAAGCAGAGTTTTCGACCAACAACCCGAGATCGACCTCCGCGAAGCGTTCGGTCTGTGTTGCGGAAGTCTCGGCCTGCGCATAAGTCAGCAATTGACTCAGCAAGTGCCCGAGACGAGAAGTTGCCTCGTCGATAGCCTGGAAGCGCTCCGGACTGCCGCAGAAAGCACCTTCGGCATTGGCCAGATCCAGCTGTGTTTGCAGGCCGGCCAATGGCGTACGCAATTGATGCGCTGCGTCGGCGATGAAGCGCTGCTGAATTTCTACCGACTCGCGAACCAGGGAAAACAGTTCATTCAGCCGGCCCAGCATGGGGCGGATTTCAGCGGGCGTTCCCGATAGTTCGATTTCATGCAGATCGTTGGCGGATCGCCCGGCAATATCGCGCTCTACGGCATTGAGCGGCAACAAGCCGTGACGAACCCCAAAAATGACCGCCAGCAGCGTTGCCAACACCACGGCCAGGTTTGGAATAATCATGGCCGTCAGGATGCGGGCGCTGGCCTGCCGCCTTTTTTCGGTTGTTTCGAGGATCACGATTTGAAGATTCTGATCGCGTGCGCTGATCATATGCGTGGCGATGCGAACAACCTTGCCTTGGTACACACCATCGGAGAATTCAACCCGCTCGCTTTTGGGAAAGGGCGGCGTGGGCAGATCCGTATCGCCAGCGAGAACCTTGCCGAATGCATCGGTGACCGAGAAATACAGCATGTCCGGTGCGTTGCTACGCAACATGGCCTCCGACTCTTCGGTCAGGTCAAGCGCCTGGGATGGCAATTGACGCTTCAGATGGGCAGCCAAGTCGTACACGTTGTCAGCCAGCGCCTGGTCGTGCGCCCGGTTTGCCGTTCGCTTGGCCAACTGGTAATCGAAAATCGACGAAGCGGCCAGGATGACGACCAGGGGAATCATCAGCACCAGGATCAGGCGCTGGCGCAGCGAGAGCGGCGGGCGGTCAGTTGCTGGGCGCATCGACGCGATACCCGATACCGCGCACCGTCCGGATGACGATGCTGCCGGCTA
>CAZDRS010000269.1:0-3745 GCA_964507585.1 uncultured Dechloromonas sp. | reverse complement strand
AAGGAACCGGAAAGCACGATGAACAGGTTGGAACCCATGGTGCTGATCGTCTGCTGCACCGCGTACTGCGCCCCCTGGCCGATGGCCAGCATGATGACCACGGCCCCGACGCCGATCACCATGCCGAGCATGGTCAGCGCCGTGCGCAGGCGGTTGGCACCCATCGCCAGCCAGGCTTCGCCGAGCATCGGGTGGATCATGCGCCACCTCCGCCCACTGCCCCCGTCAGCCGGTCGCTGACGATCTGCCCGTCGAGGAAACGCACCTGCCGCTTGCAGTGCGCGGCGATGTCCGGCTCGTGGGTGACCAGCACAATGGTGATGCCCTCGCTGTTCAGTTCCTTGAACAGGCGCATGATCTCCTCGCTGGTGTGGCTATCGAGGTTGCCGGTCGGCTCGTCGGCCAGGATCAGGCGCGGCGCATTGACCAGTGCCCGGGCGATCGCCACGCGCTGCTGCTGGCCGCCGGAAATGCGGTTGGGCAGCGATTCCGCATACTTGCCGAGGCCAACCTTGGCGAGCAGTTCGCGGGCTTTCTCGCGCCGTGTTTCGCGGTCGACGCCGGCATAGACCAGCGGCAAGGCCACGTTGTCCTGCAGGCTCATGCGCGGCAGCAGGTTGAAGCCCTGGAAAACGAAACCGAGCGTCCGGTTGCGCAGCAAGGCCAGCGCATCCTTGCCCATCTGCGCGACATTCTCGCCGGCCAGGAAATAGTCGCCGACGGTCGGCGTATCGAGACAGCCGAGCAGGTTCATAAAGGTCGACTTGCCCGAACCGGAAGGCCCCATGATGGCAATGAACTCGCCGGGGAAAATTTCCAGATCGACGCCCTTCAGCGCCGGAAACAGGCCCGCCGCCGTCTCATAGGACTTGCCCAGGCCGGTAACCCGAATAACCGCTTCGGCCATCAGAACATCCGCATGCCGACCGACGACGGTTTCCGGTCGCCGTTCGAATTCTCGCCGGTCACCACCCGGTCACCGGCCTTCAACTCGCCGCCGACGATTTCGGTATTGCGATTGTCGGTAATCCCGACCTGAACCGGTACCGCCTTGATCTCGTCGCCAGCCAGCACATACACCGTGCCGCTCTGACCATCGCGCTTCTTACCCTTGCCGCCAGGGCCACCTGCCGCCTTGGGCGGCCCGCCGTCGGCACCCGGCCCCATGCCGGCCTGGCCGTTGTTGCCCTTCTTCTCGGACGAATCGGCCGGTTTGAAGCGCAATGCGGCATTCGGCACCAATAGCGCACCGTCGCGCTTCTGGACGCCGATGCTGACGTAGGCTGTCATGCCCGGCAATAAGATCTGATCCGGATTATCGACATTGATGCGCACGTTGTAGGTCACGACATTCTGCTGATTGGTCGGATTCAAGCGAATCTGCTGGACGACGCCCTGGAAGCTGCGGTTTGGAAAAGCATCGACCGTAAAGCGAACCGGCATGCCTTCCTTGATATTGCCGATATCCGCCTCGGCGAAACTGGTATCGATCGCCATCTTGGTCAGATCCTGGGCGATCTGGATCAGCGTCGGGGTCTGGAAGCTGGCCGCCACCGTCTGCCCGATATCGACCAGGCGCGCCACGACAACCCCCGAAACCGGCGAGGTAATGACCGAATAACTCAGGTTCACCTGATCCTTGTCGGCCGCCGCCTTGGCCTGGATCAACTGGGCATGGGCCGACTTCAGATTCTGCTGTGCCTGATCGTAGTCCTGCTGCGAGATGTACTCCTTGTCGAGCAAAGCCCGCATCCGCACCTCGTTGGCTTTGGCCAGGTCGTACGAGGTCTGGACGTTCACCACGTTGGCCTGGCTCTGGCGCGCCACGGTCTGCAACAGGGATTGGTCGAGCTCGACAAGCTTCTGGCCGGCGCTGACCTTGGAATTGAAATCGACGTAGAGCTTTTTGACCGTTCCCGACACCTGGGTGCCGACATTCACCAACACCAGCGGGGTCAAGGTGCCATTGGCCGATACCGTCTGCGTCACGTCGCCTTTATCGACAGTCGCGAATTTATAGCGGGTTTCCGGTTTTTGCGCGGCACGCTGCTGGACGAACCAGTAAGCACCGCCCGCCAGCGCCACCACGAGGGCACCGCCGATCAGAATCTTGCCGATATGTTTCATGGTCTTCCTTCCGCTGCCGCTTGCAGCAGCGTGTAATCAAGCGCCCCAACCGACTGGGCCAGCGTGGCGCGATAAACGTTCCAGTCGAGCTGTGCCTGGATGCGCTGCAGACGCGCGCTGGCCAGTGCCGCCTGGGCCGACAGCACATCGAGAATGGTGCCGACGCCGGCCTTGTAGCGCCCCAGCGCCACGCGCTCGGACTGCTCGGCGCTGGCCACCAGATCGGCCGTCGTCTGCAGGCTTTGCGTCGCCGTGGTCAGGCTCTGGTAGGCCTTCCACACATCGAGCGCCACCTGATTGCGAATGCGGTCGCGCTGCGCCTCGCGCACCTCGGCCTGGGCCGCTGCGGAACGCACACGGTAAGTCGTGTCGAAACCGGAAAAGATCGGCACATTCAGGGTCAGGCCGATACTGCCGCCCTGCTGCGTAACGCCGGCCGACTCCTGCCAGGTCGGCCCGGCACCGAGGGAAATCGTCGGCCTGCCCTGCGCCCGCGCCAGCTCGACACTGGCCTGCGCTGCCTTGAGCTGCGCTTCGGCCGCCTTCAGGTCGGGGCGCCGAACCTGTGCTTCGGCGATCAGGGCATCGACCTCCTTCTGGAAAGCCACGCTGGACGGCAAGGCTGGCAATTCGGCCAGGGCAATCGGCTGTTGTGCCGCAAAACCCAGCGCATTGGCCAAGCTACCCAGCGCGTTGCGCGCATCACCTTCCGCCTTGATCCGGTTCAACATGGCCTGCGACAAGGCCGTCTGCGCCTGCAGGCGGTCGGCCGGCGTCGCCACGCCAACGCTGTAGCGTGCCTCGGCCGCCAGGAAGCTCTCGCGCGCCGAACGCTCGGCCTGCAGAGCGGAAACCACCGCCGCCTGCGTAGCCTGTGCCGCGTAGTAGGCCTGCAGGGCACTCAGGAACAAGGTCTGCACCGTCGCATCCTGTGTCGCCGCCGCGGCGCCGAGCAATTGCTGGGCGTTTTCGATATTGGCCGAACGCTGACCAAAATCGTAGAGCAGCCAGGACAAGGTCACGGCCGCCGTATCCCGGGTGTAAGCCGTATTCTGGTATTCGTAACGCGTCCGCCCGGCGCTCCCCGTCAGGGTCGGCAACCAGCCGGCCTTGGCAACGCCGACCAGCGCCGCCTGTGCGCGCGCCGCCGCCCACACCTCGCGGGTCTGCGGATGGTTGCACAGCATCAGGTCGACGGCATCGATGGCAGTCAGCGGCATCGCCGGCAAAGCAGTCGCGCACGGCGCTTCGCCAACGCGTGCCAGGAGGCTCGAAGCAGGCTTCAGGGGCAGCATATCGGCCGTGGCGAAGGGATCGTCCAGGCCACCAGCCCAGGCCGGCAGCACCGCCACGCTCATCAGGAAAAATCGGCCAAAATTTCGCATGGGCAGCAGTTTAGCCCTGCCGCTTCCAAAAAGTTGTTACCGATTGTTTAGAAAGCCCCTACCGGACACAGGACAAGGCCAGAAAATGGTGATTTTCCGGCCGAAGATACCCTCCGATGCGGTAAAATCCGCGGTTATGCTCTATCCACTCATCCGCAAATTCTTTTTCTCCCTCGATGCCGAAACCGCGCACGGCATCGGCATGATGGGCGTCGATCGCGTAGCCTGCCTGA
>CAZDRS010000268.1:0-3747 GCA_964507585.1 uncultured Dechloromonas sp. | reverse complement strand
CGCCGGCCACCACGTAATCCGTCTTCTTCGAAACCGAGCCGGAGACCTTGCCGCCGGCTGCTTCGATCAAGTCCTTCGCCTCGTCGCGCTTCAGGGTCGGCAAGGTGCCGGTCAGCACGAAAGTCTTGCCGGCCAACCGAGCCATCGGCAAACCGCCTACCGGGGTGGCCGGCAAGGCGGCCAGCAATTCGCTGCGCCGCAGCGCCAGGGCCGCCAGCAAACCGCGGTTGCCTGGCCACTGGAGCCATCCGGCCAAGGCATCGATGACCTCACCGGGAATACCGGCGCTCGACAGTGCCGCTGTATTGATCCCCTGGGCCGCCAGGGTTTCGCCATCGACCACCGCGGCCAGTTGCTTGGCGCGAACCGGGGTCAGCCTGGACACCCCAAGCACGGCATAAAGCTCCCGCCACGCCAGTTTTTCGGCCAGACCGGGATGTGGCGCATGCTCGTCGGCCGGCGCAACGCCGACATCCGGACACAGCAGGTCGTCCACCGCACGCACGTTGCGTTCTTCGGCAAAAAAATCGGCGATGGCCGCTGCCACCGTCGCTCCGATATCGGGCAGCACAGCCAGCAAAGGCGCCGGTGCACGGCGCACGCGCTCGACGCTACCCAACCAGTCGGCCAAGGTCTTGGCCGTCGATTCGCCGACATGGCGAATACCCAGGGCGAAGAGCAGGCGAGCCAGGCTTGGCCGGCGGCTGGCGGCGATGCCTTCCAGCAGGTTCTCGGCCCAGCGCGTGGGCACCTGGCCGGCCTTCACCGTTTCAGCCACGGTGCCATCACGCTCGTCAGCACGCCGCTTCATTTCCAGCAGATCGTTGAGCGTCAGGCGATAAAGGTCGGCGACGCCATGCACGTAATCGAACTCGACCAGGCGCTCGACATAGCGCTCGCCCAGACCTTCGATATCCATCATGCGCCGCCCGGCAAAATGCAGGATGGCCTGGATGCGCTGGGCGCGACAGGAAAAACCACCGGAACAACGGCTCACGGCCTCGCCGGGCTCGCGCACGACATGGGCGCCACACACCGGGCAGGCGTCAGGCATGACAAAAGGCCGGGCGTCGGCCGGACGACGCTCGGCAACCACGCCCAGCACTTCCGGAATGACATCGCCGGCCCGCCGCACGACGACCGTATCGCCGACACACAAGCCGCCCTTGCGCTCGACCTCGTCGGCGTTGTGCAGGGTGGCGTTGGTCACGGTGACGCCGCCGACAAATACCGGTTTCAGGCGCGCCACCGGGGTCAGCGCACCGGTGCGGCCAACCTGGATGTCGATGGCCTCGACCACGGTCAGCACTTCCTGCGGTGGATATTTGTGAGCCACCGCCCAGCGCGGTTCGCGCGAACGGAAACCGAGACGCTGCTGCAAGGCCAGGCTATTCACCTTGTAGACCACGCCGTCAATATCGAAGGGCAGACGGTCGCGCAATTCAGCGATTTGTCGGTGGAACCCGACCAGCGCCTCGCCCCCGGCCAGCACGGCACGGTGCTCGCAAACCGGCAGGCCGAAAGCGGCCAGCGCATCGAGCACGCCGGCATGCGTCGGCGGCATGTCCCAGCCATCGACCAAGCCCAGACCATAGGCAAAGAAACAAAGCGGCCGACTGGCAGCGATGGCCGGATCGAGCTGGCGTATGCTGCCGGCAGCGCCGTTGCGCGGATTGACCAGGGTCTTTTCGCCACGCGAGGCAGCCGCGGCGTTGTAGCGCTCGAGCTCGTCACGCCGCATGTACACCTCGCCGCGCACCTCCAGCACCGGCGGCGCTTCACCTTTCAGCCGCAAGGGAATCTGGCGCAACGTGCGCAGGTTTTGCGTGACATCCTCGCCGGTCGCCCCATCGCCACGCGTCGCGCCGCGCACCAGCACGCCGTGTTCGTAGCGCAGGCTGATGGCCAGGCCGTCGAACTTCAATTCGGCGGCGTATTCGACCGGCGGCGCGCTATCGGGCAATTCCAGCTCACGCCGGATACGGGCATCGAAATTCAGCGCCCCCGAGGATTCGGTATCGGTCTCGGTCTGGATCGACAGCATCGGCACGTCGTGGCGTACCGGTTCGAATTGTGCCAACGGGCGACCACCGACCCGTAGCGTGGGCGAATCCGCGGTGCTCAGCTCGGGATGGTCATTTTCCAGCGCGACCAGTTCGCGATAGAGCTTGTCGTACTCGGCATCCGGAATGGTCGGCGTGTCGAGGACGTAGTAAGCATGATTGTGCCGCTCGATCTCGCCGCGCAGCCAGGCGGCGCGCTCCGCGGCAACCACCGGAACCGCCATCAGGAAAACAGGCGCAGGGCTTGCGGCGAACCGGCAGCCAGGCCGAAGCTGGCCATCGTTGCCTGCGGCTTGCCGATGAATTCGCGACGGATGTGATCGAGTTGCGAATCGGACAAGGGCTGGCGGTTGTCATCGACCAGTGCGCCTTGCAGCGTGTCGGCAAAGCGCTTGGCGACCTCGGTCATCTGCATGAAGACGCGCTCGCCGTGGTCGACGCGCGGCACATCGAGCAGGAAGGTCAGGCCATGCGTGGTCAGCGTGCGCAAGGCATCGGACGAGAATGGCGTGCTCTCGAAATTCTGCAGGCTGAACTGGGCGCGGCCGGTGTCGTCGTAACGGGTGAACAGGCCATCGGCACCGAGCACCATGCCGGCTGCCTCGGCCAGTGCGCGGATCTTGGTTCCCGCGAAGGCCGAACCGCGACTGACCAGATTGAGGCCGATTTCCAGATCGACAGCGGCGCAGAAACGGTCGATTTCGGCAGCCTGATCGAGCACATTGGACGGCGGCATGTCGGCCACGGCCATCAACTCGTCGGCCAAGGCCTGCATGGCATTGGTAAAGATCACCATATCGCCTTCGGAAACCGGGCCCAGGCGATTGACCAACTGCAAGCCGACCCGCAGGCGACGCAATTCGAGATCGCTATCCGACGCCAGGCGCTGCCATTCGCGGGTTTTCTCGTTGTAACCGACCCAAAGCACGGGCTTGTTCAGGCGATGCAGGGTCGAGCGCTGCGAATGCAGGATCTGTATGGACGAGACCGGCTCGACCAGTTCCATGGCAACGATGAACTCCAGGCGCGGGTCGAGCAACTCGCTGGGCGCCTGGCTGACCTCGACCTCAGGGCTCTCGTCGGTCGTTTCGGGACTGGCCGGCTGCGGTGCTGCTACCGGTTCGGCCGGGACAGCGGTCGGCTTCGGAATAACCGGCATTTCCGGCAAAGGCTCTTCGGCCGGCGCCATGTACATATCGTCCGACGTTTCGGTCGGCGTCGGGTCAATAAACACCGGCTCGACACGCTCAACCGGTGGTTCGATGGGGTCGATACGAATTTCTGGTTCGCTGCGCTGGAGGTCGGGCATGGCTGCCGGTGGTGGCTCGGGCTTCGCTCCCTTGGCGAGCAGGACATCTTCATGGTGGGGCTTAAGTACGGCTTCGGCCACCTTGCGCTGGCGAATTTCCTGCCACTTGTTGAAGCCGAACACGCCAACGACAGCTGCCGCGCCCAAGCCTATCAATCCCATCTGCAATTCGGTCATCTCGATCTCTTCCCGCTGCCGCCGTCAGGCCGCATCGCTCATCTTCAAGGCTTCTTCGATATCCACTTCCACCACGCGCGACACGCCGCTTTCCTGCATGGTGACGCCGACCAGTTGCTCGGCCATTTCCATTGCGATTTTATTATGGGAAATGAACAGGAATTGTGTTGCACCTGACATTTTCTTGACCATGCCGCA
>CAZDRS010000267.1:0-3753 GCA_964507585.1 uncultured Dechloromonas sp. | reverse complement strand
CGCGCAGGGTATCGAGCGCCTCGCGCACCGTGGTGTTCTTCAGGTTCAGGCTGACAGTGCCGGACAAATCCGGCGGGAAAAGCATGCTGTACTGCGTTCCCGAAACCAGCGCATTGAGCACCTGGGCGACCGGCGCATTGTTCACCGCCAGGTTGAAACGTGGCTCCGGCTTGGCCGGTGCCGGCTGGTCGATCTGCATGGCTGGCACCATGGCCTGGCCGATCACATCCTGCGTCCGGGCCGATTTGCTGTTGGCAGCGGCACCAATTTCCTGGCCGGCGCGGTCAAACGCATCGCCCCGCGGCAGGTACTGGTTGCTGCACCCGGCGAGCGCCAGCGCCATCACGGCGACAATCATCATCTTGCTCATGGGAGCCCCTTTACTGGCCTGGCCGAACCCGTCTTGCGGGGGCCTGGCGTCACAATCATCTGCTTCTGTACATCGGGCGTCAGGTAGAGGTGCGTTACCCCATCCTCGCCCTGCAATACCGCTTCGCGCTCGGTCAGGCGCACCAAGGTGGCACTGCCAACCTTGCTGCCCAGAGGCACCGTCTTCCCGCCAATCACCGCCACCGGCCGACCGCCTTGCGGCAGCAACACCGATTGCAGCCGCAGGCCACCCGTGTTGTCATCGCTCGATTGCCCAGCAGAATCCACCGGTGCCAGCCAGTTGGCCGGCGGCCGCGTCGGGTCGGTCGACTGGGCATGAGCCGAGAAAGCCAGGGCCAGGCAGACGAGGACGATCAGTTTCATAGCGCCAGCCATGTCCGGTCGGGACTGAGGGTATAGACAACCAGGGTCAGCTCGGCCCGCGGATAGTCGATCACGCGGTAGTCCAGCTGGCCCCAGAGCAGCTTCTGCTGCAGCTTTTCCAACTGCGCCAGGTAGGCCTGCAACTGCCCGTAGCTGCCTTCCAGGCGAATCTCCACGCCATGGCGATAGAGATCGAAACTGCGCGCGGCCGGCTTGGCAGCAGCATCCTTGGCATCAACCTCGGGCAGTACGCTCTGCGGTGCCAGTGTTTTCAGGCTGACCAGGCGCAGGCCGGCGTTGCGAACCAGCAGGTTGCCGAGCAAGCCGTTCATTTCTTCTGGCCGCACCAGCACCGAATTGAACTGGCGCACTTGGCCATCCAGTTTGTCACGTTCGGCAATCAACGCCGCCAGGTCGGCCTTGCGGCCGGCATCGGGGTCAATGGCCAGTTGCTGCTGCAGGCTGGTCGCCTCCGCCTGCAAACGGGCAAGCGTCGCTTCCTCCGTAGCCACCGTATTTTGCATGCCCTTCAGCCGCGCATTCTGCGGATCGACGAAGAGCGTATGGCCGATGAGCAGCGGGCCAAGCACAACGGCCAGGGCGACCAGAATGCGCTCGCGACGGGACAAGGCGGCATAGCGCTGGTTGAGACGATCCCAGGATAAACCCAAGCTCATTTCGCCTTCTCCGCTTCGGTACGCAAGGCGAACTCGGTGTAGCGCGGTGTCACGACCTTCCTGGCCGGGGCTGTAGAGGACGCGGCATCCTGCTTGTCGGCAACGGGATCGACCCCCTGCATGTCGAGCGCGGCAAAGCGGCGACCGGCGAAGGCCGGCTCGTCGTTGAGGCGGTTGATATACACCGGCAGCAGGGCCGGATCGGTCAGACGGCCGCGAATCTCGATGTTCTTCTGTGCAAAGCCGAAGCCAGTCAGCCAGACGCCATCGACGACCTGACGTGCAAAGCCCTGTAGCAAGCCGGAATAAGCATGGCTCGCCGGCAAATCGCCCTGCGCCACAATGCTCAACACCTCCTGGCGCTCCGCCACGGCACTGCGGGCTGCGGCCAATTGCTTGTCCAGCGTGTTGTCGCCCTGGCGTGCCCCCAGCTTTTGGCCAAGCGCCTGCACCTGCTGTTGCAGGGTCGCCAGTTGATTGCGCCGGGCATTCTCATTTTCGGCCAGGGCATTGACCCGCATGCTGCCCAGGCTGGCCAACACGACAACCAGCACCAGGCCGGCCAGGCCAGCGGCGGCAACGACCGGCAGTGCCAACCAGTCGAAACGGGGCCGCAGCTCAGGCAGCAGCAGGTTGATCTGCTGGCTCACGTATCGCTCCTCAAAGCGGCGCCGATGGCCAGCAGGCATTGCGCCTGACGCTCCACCGAACGCAACTCGGGGATGGCGTCGAACTCGGCAACCTTGGCCAGATCAGCGGCCTGCACCGGCAGGTAGAGATTTTGCCCGAGCGCGGCAACGGTGGCGGCAGTATCGAATTCAGAGCAAACAAGCAAACGCGATACCGAAACGAAACCGTATTGGCGGTCGAAATTGTCCAGTGTGCGCTGCAGCTCCAGCGCCAGGCGCTCAAGCATCTGCTGGCGGCGCTCGTCATCGGCATCGGCCAACGCCTGTGACGAAACCTCGATACGTCGCGACAAATAGAGCTCGCCGCCACAGGTAATGGTCAGCAAGCTCTCGCCGGCATTGAGCACCAGGAAGGCCAGGCCACGGTTCGGCTCTTCGAACAAGGCGGCGACGTTGCGCACCGCCATTTCGGGAATATCGATGGCCGCCAGCGGCACCTTGGCCTCCTGGAACAGGGCCATTCTTTCGGCTACGACATCGCGCGGAGCCACGATGGCAAATACGTTGGCCTGGCGCCCGCCCTCGGTGGGAATATCGACGACCGCAACCGCTGCGCCATCGACCGGAAAATCGACCACATCCTTCAACCGCCAGCGCAACGCCTGAACGCGCTCCTCGGCCGGCACTGCAGGCGCTTCGAGCTGGGCGACGCGATACAGACCCTCACCGAGCAGCGAAGCACAACGGTAGCGCTTCAGCCCTTTGCCCTGAGCCAATCGGCACAAGGTTTCGCGCGGGCTGCCCTCAAGCCGGAAGGACTCGCAAAGCCGAATGGCCGGGCGTTTTCCGAGAGCGCGAATGACATGGGCAAGGTCAACGCGCTCGCCGAGCTGGACGATCGACATCCACCCCTCCGCATGCTTCACCCCGAAATTCGGCCACATTGTCCCGACACCTTAAGTTTTTTCAGAAGGATAGCCAGCAACACATTATTTTTCAATGGTTTTTAACAACCAACGATGTTGCAAAACCAAAGGAAGCGACAGGCATTCTATGTTCCCTCTCGCAAATTGTGATATTTCATCTTATTCGGTAAGTTTCGATAAACGTCCGTCAATAATTTTCTCTTCGATAAATCACGGGGGTCTTGTACACCCCAAACGTTGCCCGCGCCTTCGGGTTTGTTTTTCCACCCCCGCTCCAATTGAACTGCAACCAGGCAGGAACGCTGGCCGTGACGTCCAGCGCCCCTTGGTTACCAGCCCCCGGTGCCTTGAGCCATAAATTAAAATTTCCGGCGAAACCGGAAACCCCATCGCTATCCGTACCGGAAATCAAGGTTTCGAGATACTTGCGATTCGTCTGAGAAACAGACAATGCTGCAGCACATCCCTTGCCACTGTTGTTAGCTGGTTCGAGTACGCATGTCTTGCTGGTTATATCAGTTCCCACAGGTGAGAACGAGAGCGTTGCATCCGTACAAGTGTCTGCCGAGTTCAATTGCCAATTGCTGCCAGTCCAGTATTCCGACCGCATGTTCATGGGGAGATCGAGAGACTCCGACCCATAGGCATTCAACAAACGTACCCGCCCGCTGCGAATGAAGGCACTTCCCGCTCCCCCTGCGAAGCCACTATTGTCGGTATCGCTTGCCACCAGGCCTACCGTTGCTGGCGCGCTGGGATTCAACGTAA
>CAZDRS010000266.1:0-3760 GCA_964507585.1 uncultured Dechloromonas sp. | reverse complement strand
CGTCGATGTACTTGTTGATGACGCGGGTCATCGCGGCGCGCAGGCCGGTCAGGTGGGTGCCGCCGTCCGACTGCGGAATATTGTTGGTGAAGCAGAGCACCTGTTCCTGGTAGGAGTCGTTCCACTGCATCGCCACTTCGACGCCGATCGTGACGCCGTCGCCACCGACCTTGGCTTCGCCGGCCGAATAGAAAATCTTGGGGTGGAGAACCGACTTGGTGCGGCTGATGTACTCGACAAAGCTCTGCACCCCACCGGCGAAGGCGAACAACTCTTCCTTGCCGGAACGCTGGTCGACCAGCTTGATCGACACGCCGTTGTTCAGGAAGGACAGTTCGCGCAGGCGCTTGGCCAGGATTTCGTAATGGAATTCGACGTGGCCGAAGATTTCCTCGTCAGCCAGGAAATGCACTTCGGTGCCGCGCTTTTCGGTATCGCCGAGAACCTTGAGCGGCGAGACTTCAAAACCGTCGCGCGTTTCGATGACGCGGTCGACCGGCACGCCACGGCAAAATTCCATGAAATGCTTCTTGCCGTCACGGCGAATGGTCAGGCGCAGGAACTTGGACAGCGCATTGACGCAGGAAACGCCCACTCCGTGCAGGCCGCCGGATACCTTGTAGGAATTCTGGTTGAACTTGCCGCCGGCGTGCAGTTCGGTCAGCGCAATTTCAGCAGCGGAACGCTTCGGCTCATGCTTGTCGTCCATCTTGACGCCGGTCGGGATGCCGCGACCATTATCGGTGACGGAAATCGAGTTATCCGTGTGAATGGTGACCACGATGTCGTCGCAATGCCCGGCCAGGGCTTCGTCGATCGAGTTGTCGACGACTTCGAAGACCAGATGGTGCAAGCCGGTACCATCGGAGGTGTCGCCGATGTACATGCCGGGGCGCTTGCGCACCGCTTCCAGGCCTTCGAGGATCTGGATGCTGGATTCACCGTAGGCTGGCGCGGCGCTTTGCGGGACGTTCTCTTCACTCATTGTTTTGGTTCCACGTGAAACTACAAAAGGTCTGCCCGGCTGGACAGACCTTCTTCAAGGTACGGCTTGGACAATCAGATACGCATCGGCATCACGACATACTTAAAGCGGTCATTGCCCGGCAGGGTAATCAGCGCGCTCGAATTGGCGTCGTTGAAACTCCATTGCACTTCGTCGGCATGGACGTTGTTCAGCACGTCGAGCAGATAACCAACGTTGAAGCCGACATCGATGGCATCGCCGGTGTAATCGACTTCGATTTCTTCCTGCGCTTCTTCCTGCTCGGCGTTGGCGGCAATCAGCTTCAGGCTGTTCTCGCCCAGCACGACACGGACGCCCCGGAATTTCTCATTGGTCAGGATGGCGGCACGCTGCATGGCCTGCATCAGCGTCTGGCGACCGACCTTCATGTGGTTCTTCAGGCTGGCCGGCACAACACGCTCGTAATCCGGGAACTTGCCGTCGATCAGCTTCGAAACCAGCACGACGGTACCGAAGGCGAAGCGAACTTGGTTCGGCGTCAGCGTGATGTTCAGCGCATCGTCGGTATCGACCAGCAGACGGTTCAGTTCGAGCACCGTCTTGCGCGGCAGGATCATTTCCTGGCGCGGCAGTTCGGTTTCGATCTCGACGCTGGCGTAGGCCAGGCGGTGACCGTCGGTAGCCACAGCACGCAGTTCCTTGCCTTCGACCAGCAGCAGCAGGCCGTTCAGGTAGTAACGCACGTCCTGTGCCGCCATCGAGTACTGGGTCTTGCTGATCAGTTGGCGGAAGGCTTTTTGCGAAATGGAGAACTGCTTGGTTTCACCTTCGCTCAGCGTCATGCGCGGGAAATCATCGGCCGGCAGGGTCTGCAGGCTGAAACGGCTCTTGCCGGCACGAACCTGCAGGCGCTTGTCTTCGAGCACCAGGCTGACATCGGTGGTATCGGGCAGCGAACGCAGGATTTCCTGCAACTTGCGGGCGCCAACCGTTACGGCACCGTCACCGTCGCCACCAGCCCCTTCGGTGGTCGTTGTAATCTGGATTTCAATATCGGTCGCCAGCAATGTCAGGCGGTCGCCCTTCTTTTCCAACAGTACATTGGACAGGATGGGCAGGGTGTGGCGACGCTCGACAATTCCCGACACAGACTGCAGCGGGGCCAGAAGCGTGTCTCTTTGGGTTTTAATAAGAACCATAAATTAAATTCCTTTATAGACTATATCGGGAACAGTTCTGTGGATAACTAAAAATTAAACTTAATATTCAGCAATTTGAAATCAGTTTTTCCGTCTGCGAAAGTCTCTGGATTGCCTGTGGATGAAATCTGGATAATTTTCCCACAAAGCAGGTTTCTCCTGATGATTCACAATGCGCCGACAGGTTCTGCACAGGTTTATCGACAGTCCTACCCCTTCAAGACTTGCAGCAGGACATGCAGATCGTGGTTCAACTCGTTTTCCTTGCTGCGCAGGCTGTCGATGGTCTTCACGGCATGAATCACCGTCGTATGGTCGCGGCCACCGAAGGCATCGCCGATTTCCGGGAAGCTGTGCGAGGTTACTTCGCGGCATAGCCACATCGCCACCTGGCGCGGTCGGGCAATGGCCCGCGTGCGCTTCTTGGAGAACAGATCGGCGACCTTGATCTTGTAATAGTCGGCAACGGTTTTCTGGATATTGTCGATGCCGACATTGCGTACCGAGCCGATGACATCCTTCAGCGCTTCCTTGGCCAGATCCAGCGCAATGGCCCGACCGTGGAAGGAAGAATAGGCCAGCACCTTCTTCAGTGCGCCTTCCAGTTCGCGGACGTTGGAACGCAAATGCTTGGCGATGAAGAAAGCCACCTCATCGTCGAGTTGGATACCTTCGGCCTCGGCCTTTTTCTTCAGAATGGCGACGCGCATCTCCAGTTCGGGCGGCTCGATCTGCACCGTCAGGCCCCAGTCGAAACGGGTGACCAGGCGGTCGTCGAGGCCGTTGATATCCTTGGGATAGGTGTCGCAGGTAATGATGATCTGCTTGCGGGCTTCGATCAGCGCGTTGAACAGGAAGAAGAACTCCTCCTGCGAGCGGTTCTTGCCATTGAAGAACTGCACGTCGTCGAGCAACAACACGTCGAGCGAACGGTACATGCGCTTGAAAGTGTCGAAGGACTTCTGCTGGTAGGCGCGTACCACGTCCGAATAATAGTCCTCGGCATGTACGTAGCGAACCACCTTCTCCGGGTTTTCAGCCAGGATGGTGTTGCCGATGGCGTGGATCAGGTGTGTCTTGCCCAGACCGGCGCCGCCATAAATGAATAGCGGGTTGTAGGCGCCACCCGGGTTATGGGCAACCTGCACGGCTGCAGCCCGGGCCAGGTCGTTTGCCTTGCCGACGACGAGGTTGTCGAAGGTGAAGGTTGGAAACAGGCGCGATTTTTCGTAATTGCTCTTGCGGGTACCCGGTTTTTCCTGGGCACTGCCCTTGCGCTCGACCGGCGCACCGGCCTTGGCCGGCTTGCTTTCCGTCGGCTCGGCAGGCGCCTCGACGCGGGCCGGGGCAACCTTGCCGGCGCCGATAACCAGAGCAATGGTGACCGGCCCGGAGAAAAAGGCCCGGCTATAGTCTTCGATGCGTGACAAATAGCGGTCGCGCACCCATTTCAGGATGAAACCATTGGGCGCAACCAGGCGCAGACCACTTTCCAGGGCAGTGCTTTCACCCTCCAGCCGCAATGGCCTGATCCAGGTATTGAATTGCTGCGCGGGCAGTTCCTGCTCGAAGCGTTGCAAACAGGATTCCCAGA
>CAZDRS010000265.1:0-3769 GCA_964507585.1 uncultured Dechloromonas sp. | reverse complement strand
GGCGGCCTGCTCATTGGTTTTGGCGCCCGCCTGGGTGGCGGTTGTACTTCCGGCCACGGCATCTGCGGCATGGCCTCGCTATCGGGCGGTTCGTTGCTGATGGTCGTCACTTTTCTGAGTACGGCCATCGCCACCGCCTGGGCCTTGCACGCGCTGGGAGTTGCGCCATGAGCCGCGCCCTCCTGGCCCAGATCGCCACGCTGGCCAGCGGCCTGATCTTCGGTTTCGGCCTGGCCTGGTCCACCATGATCCGCCCCGAGTCGATATTTGCCTTCCTGCGCTTTCAGGATCTCGGCCTGCTCCTCGTCCTGGGCAGCGCCGTCGGACTCAACTTGCTGGTCTTCCAGTTGTTGCCGCGCCTCACCCGGCAACCGGCTTTCGCTTCCGTCTACCAGCAACGCCCGTTCACGCTCGACCGCCAGGCCCTGGCCGGCGGCGTGCTTTTTGGCCTGGGCTGGGGAATCTGCGGGATCTGCCCCGGCCCGGCGCTGGCCGGCCTGGGGGCTGGCAATGGCGACATGCTGATCGCGCTGGCGGCCATCTTCGCCGGAGCCGGGCTGCATGGCCTATGGGCTGGGCGGAGAGGCCAATAGACGTCAGCTGGCGGCAAGCGCCCGGCGGATAGCCTCCGCCAGCACTCGTGGGTCTTCGGCTCCCACCACGATCTGCCGGCGGTCGACGATAAAGGTTGGCACCTGCCGGATGCCGGCCTGACGTACCTCCGCCTCCATCGCCCGCACCGCTTCCGTATCCTGCGTCGAAGCGAGGTAGGCCGCCGCGTTGGCCGCCGAATAACCGCACTCGCCGGCAATGGCGGCGAGCAGGCCGACATCCCCGAGATGTTCGCCGCGCTGGAATTGCGCAACGAACAAGCGCTCGACCAGCGCCTCGGCGTCACCCTGCTGCTGGGCCCAATGGATCAGGCGATGTGCCTGCAGGGTATTGGCGCGCAGCGCGATTTTCTCGAAGGCGTATTCGATGCCATAAGGCTGACCGGCTGCCCGCACCCGCTCGAACAAGGCCTCGACCGCCTCGCGGCTACCGAACTTGGCTTCCAGAAAAGGCCGATACGGCTCCCCTTCCGGCGGCGTGTGCGGGTTGAGGAAAAATGGCAGCCAGCGCTTGCGGCAGGCAAAATCCGGCCGCTCGGCGCGCACCTCGGCAATCGCCGTCGATAAACGGCGCAGGCCGATGAAGCACCAGGGGCAAACGAGGTCGGAAACGATTTCGATGGTCAGCATGGGGCGATAAGTTGGGAGGCAGGTTACTTTCGACTAGCCGTGCTGCGCCATGTTCCCGTGAGCAGCATAGGCAACGCTTGACATATTGGCGGCCAAATTTCCTATTGAGGTCGGTTGGAAGAACATTTCTCAAACCCTTTGCGCGCTTGTGCAATAGTGGCGTAATCATTCGGATTACCGAGGCAGGCATCATCCTGAATAAAACGGATCGCTCCGTTGGCGTCCTTGACGAGGCGAATTAGATAAGTGCTATGACGCCAGCCTTTACCGATATCCTCCGGACGAGCAGCAACGGGTTCACTGACCAGATAGTAATGAACGCTGTAGAGCAATGCGGGCATGTCTTTACGTGCCCGCCCGAGCGCTTCGCTACCATTGCACCACGTTCCCCCCGGGAAATCGGGTAGCTTGACCTTGTGCCGGGTTACGAGTTGCAGTTTGTCGTCGTAGAGAAACAACTCACAGACACCGCCGTCGGGTAGAGTTCGGGCGCTTTTTTCGCCGGGCGCCAAGATGCGCCGATTTTCCTGAGATTGCTCACGGGAAATATATTGGGTGCCTGTCGCATAATAGATTTGACCATCCCAGGTTATGCGCCCGATGGCCATCTGTCTTCCATACGGTCTAGCGCCCTCAGATTTCAATAATTCGTCACGTGGGTCATTCAGCAATTCAAATGTTTGTGAAGTGAGGCCGTAGCGATTTACCGGCGGTTGAATCGCGCTGAGATCCATGTCCACAGCGAATTCGGCATAAGCCGATTTTCCGGCGACAAGAGCCGACAGCATAAGTGCCAGATTAAGCAATGTTTTTGAGTTTTTTGTAAGCACTTTCCAACCTTTTGTCATAGCTGAGTATTTCGTAACCCGGGCCATTGTAGTAATAGGCAATTCTGGCCCAATCCTTAGCGCGCGCCGCAGTCAACAACCTGCCACTGGCTTTTTTCTCAATGAATAAGCTGAGCATTTCCAGTTGGCCACCTTCGCCGGAGCACATCTTGGTCATAAAGTCTTTTAAGGGAACTCCACACGATCCCTGATGTTCATCGCCCATGATCTGAAACATGCCCCACGAACAGGACTTGAGTGCAGCCTCGGGATTAAGCCGGTAGGCATTGACCAATCGTAGATAGCTCTTTGCGCTATCGCCGTATTGGTCGGTGACTTCAATGTGGCCCGAAGACATCCTTGTATCGGCTTTACCCAGTGTCGCCTGCCCGGCTTTGTCCTTTTTGGCAACGAAAGGAACGGGGTAGCAAATATCGGGGAATCGGTCGTGCGGACTGTTGCAGCCGGGAACACCCATGCCGTGATATTTATGCTCCCTCGTATTCATGCGTGATCCGTTTGCACAGGTCAGACGGTGGAAGTAATGGCGTTCGAACAGGATCGCCGGCACGATACCGCCATTTTTTTCCGCATTCAGTTTCCAAAAGGCTGCTCCCTTGCTCTCGACTTCAGCGATAGCCTTGAGCACCTCGGTTTCGCACCTTAATTGTTCTGCAGAATCCTTCCAATCGCTTTCAGTGATCTTCTCCCCCTTGTATTGCTGGAACAAAGCCATCAATCCTTCCGGAAGATCTATCCCTATTTCAATGACAGCCTGGCCTTGAGGGCCTTTTTTCGGTTTGGTTTTTACGTCAGGGTTATTGGAAGAGGGCTTGCCCTGAGCAGGCTTAGGGGGAGGCGGCTGAACGGCTTGCGGATTCTTGTTTTTACTTTGGGCGTCAGGAGCAGGCCTTGGCGGGGCACCAGCCGGGAGTTTTTCCGTTTGCCCGTTGACGACAAGAAAATTACTGACTGCCGTGATGAATTTATGGCCGTATCCCGAGGTTGTACTGACAATTTGTTGCCACTGGTTTTCCTTAGTCTTGACCCAAACTTCAACCTGCGAACGGGCGCTTTGCGTCACCTTGTTCAGGATTGCGCCGGTTTCGTCGGTCATGCCTTGCAGCATTTTGTCGTCAAAGCGCAATCGATAGGGAAGATTGGCGATGGGGTGGCGTAAAAGATCGAGAAACAGCACGCTGATCCCGAAGGCTGACTCTTCGGAAAGATAAAGGGTTTGGCCGGGCTTGAGCCGGTTTGCATCGGCTAGATTGTTAAAGCGCTTCAGGTCGGCAAGGGTGCGGCCGCTACGCTTGGCAATGCCGGTGAGTGTGTCGCCGACCTGCACGTGATACGGATCGGAAATTGTATGGGCTGGATTAGACATAGTTCTTTGTGTCGTTATCAACATCCTCAATTGCCATTTCCGGCATGAAAAGAATGTTCTCTTCGATTGACCAGGAGCAGCCAGTGCCGCCAACCCAGAAATCGAGTTTCTCGGACTTCTTGGTCAGAACACCATCCGTGAATGTGTCGTCAATTGAGCGCTCCAGATTCGTCAGCTTTTCCCCCTGTGCGCGCGCCTCCACTGTTCCGCCCAGCGATTCGAATGGCAACCAGGCATCGGGTAGCCCAGAAAAATCAATGCTCTGGCTGTAGACACTTTCCAGTGGCGTGGTGGGCAAATCGGCAGAGATATTG
>CAZDRS010000264.1:0-3771 GCA_964507585.1 uncultured Dechloromonas sp. | reverse complement strand
TGCCGCGCAGGAAATCGCCGACATCGTTGAACAGGTTGGTGCCGATCTGGATGAAAGCGGCGCCGAGTGCGGCGGCGAGTAGCGGCAGCCAGAGCACAGCGTGTGTGTCATGCCAGGCGACGGCGGTGCCGACGAGCACCGGCGACAGCGACACCGACAGCGTCTTCGGGCGGCAGGCGAGGAACCAGGCGGTGGTTTTTTTCATGCGGCAGGCAATCGGGCGTGGAGGGGAGGGATACGCTGAATTATTCAAAAATGTCATTCCCGCGGCAGCGGGAATCCAGAGGTTCAACGAACTGGATACCTGCCTGCGCGGGGATGGCGGGCTTCATCAATGCTTCCTCGGCGAATGGCACGACTTTACAAGGGCGCCGCGCCCTTGCCCTTGGCGCAGATCAAGGCCAGGCCCGGGCGCCCCAGATCATGCGCTTGGCGACGAAGTGGCGGGCCGGCGGACAAAGGTCGAGGGCCAACAGGCCGAGGCCGCGCGCCAGCTTGAGCGGGCCACAGTCGTTGGAAAAGGTCTTGACGATCTTGTCGGTGAAAAAGGCGCCGCCCTGGCGGTCGATGCGGCGGCTGGCGGCATAGGCGGTCAGCGTAGCGGGGTTCAGGCCATCCTTCAGCAGCAGTTCGGCCAACTGCCAGGCGTCGCGCAGGCCGAGGTTGAAGCCCTGGCCTGAAACCGGGTGCAGGGTCTGCGCGGTGTTGCCGATCCACACCTCATGGCCTTTGACCAGCGTGTCGCGCATCCTGAGGGCGAGCGGGAAGCGGCTGCGTTTGCCCGGCTTGGCGAAGCGCAGGCGCTGGCCGAACTGGGCTTGCAGGGCGGCGATGAAGGCGTCGTCATCGAGGGCCATGACGGCGTCGGCTTTGGCTGGCGGCAGCGTGAAGACGATGGAAAACTCGTCGCCGAGCGGGAGCAGGGCGAGCGGGCCGTCGGGGGTGAAGCGTTCCCAGGCGCGCTTGCCGTGGCCGGCGTTGTTGGCAGAAACGGGGGTGACTTCGCAGATCACGGCGTGCTGGCCGTAGTCGCTGACCTTGACGGCTGGGTCGTCGCCCGGCGTACCTTCGGCGTGGACCAGCAGTTTGGTGCGAATGGTGCGCAGTTGGCCGGCATGGCGCAGGGCGACCGTGACATGGTCGTCGCCGGGCGCGATGTCGAGGATTTCGGCCTCGGCCAGCACGGCGCCATCCGCCAGGTTGGCCGCCAGCGCGCCGGCCAGGTCGCGGTAGCGGACGACGTAGCCGAGGGCTGGCAGGGCGTAGTCGGCACGGTCGATCAGGGTGCGCCCGAAGCCATCCTTCTGCGAGATGTGGATTGTTTCGATCGGCGTCGCGGCGCGGGTCGGCCAACTGGCGATCTGTTCGAGCAGTTCGCGGGCGCCGTGCGACAGGGCGAGGGCGCGCGGGTCGCCTTGCTGGGCGGCCAGGGGGCGGCGGTCGAGGAGCAGGGATTGCTGGCCGCCGGCAGCGAGTGCCAGATGCAGGGTCAGGCCGACCGGGCCGGCGCCGATGATCAGGATGTCGATGATTTCAACGCTGGCATCAGTCATGGCGCATGACTTCCTCGATTTCGGCCACCGTCTTCGGCGCCGTGGTGTAGATGTCGCAACCTGTCTCGGTGACGCGCACGTCGTCCTCGATGCGGATGCCGATGCCGGCCAGCGCCGGCGGAATGTCGTCGGCCGGGCGGATGTAGAGGCCGGGTTCGACGGTGACGGTCATGCCCGGTTGCAGCGTCGTCCATTGGTCGCCGACCTTGTATTCGCCGGCGTCGTGCACGTCGAGGCCGAGCCAATGGCCGGTGCGGTGCATGTAGAAGCGGCGGAAATCGCCCTTCTCGATCAGCGTGTCGACGCTGCCCTTGAGCAGCTTGAGGTCGACCAGGCCCTGGGTCAGCACGCGCACGGCGGCGTCGTGCGCTTCCATGAAGTGGCGGCCGGGGGCGGTGGCTGCGAAGGCGGCGTCCTGCGCGGCGAGAACGATTTCGTAGACGTCCTTCTGCGCAGCGTTGAAACGGCCATTGACCGGGAAAGTGCGGGTGATGTCGGCAGCGTAGCCCTCGACCTCGCAGCCGGCGTCGATCAGCACCAGCGTGTTGTCGTTGAGCAGCTTGTTGTTCTCGACGTAGTGCAACACGCAGGCGTTGGCGCCGCCGGCGACGATGGGCGTGTAGGCGTGGGCGTCGGCACCGCGCTTGCGGAATTCGTAGCTCAGCTCGGCTTCGAGCTCGTACTCGGCCATGCCAGGGCGGCAGGCGCGCATGGCACGGGCGTGGCCGGCGCTGGCGATGTCGGCGGCGCGCTGCTGGATGGCGGCTTCGGCGCCGTCCTTGACTAGGCGCATGGCGTCGAGTTCGGCCCGCAGGTCATGGATGGCGCGCGGCGCCCGCTTGCCGGCGCGGGTCTGGGCGCGGACTTCGTTCAGGGCCTTGGCAATGCGCGTATCCCACGCCGCATCGTGGCCGATGGCGTGCCACAGCGTGTCGCGGTCGACGAGGAATTCGGGTAGCTTCTTGTCGAGTTGCTCGATGGGGTAGGCGGCGTCGAAGCCGAAGGCGGTCTTGGCGGCCTTGGGGCCGTAGCGGTAGCCGTCCCAGATTTCGCGCTCTTCGTGCTTTTCGCGGCAGAACAGGATGGATTTTGCTTTCGTGCGACCGTTGCCGCCGACCAGTACGACGACCGCTTCCGGCTCGGGGAAGCCGGTCAGGTACCAGAAATAGCTGTCGAAACGGTAGGGGTGGTGGGCATCGCGGTTGCGGATGACCTCCGGTGCCGTCGGCACGATGGCGACGCCGTCGCCGATGGTCTTCAGCAGGCGCTTGCGGCGGGCGAGAAAGTGGGCGTGGGTCATGCGTTCCTCAATTCGGCATCCAGTTCCGCCAGGCGTTGCGGCGTACCTACATCGACCCAGCGGCCGGCGAAGCGTTCCCCGGTCAGCGTGCCGGCGGCAATGGCAGCGTCGAGCAGCGGACGGAGTTTCATTACCGTGCCGGGCTGGACGCCAGCGAAGAAGGATGGCGAGAAAACGCCGATGCCGGCGTAGGTGAGCGTTTGCTCACCGTTGGCGTAGATGACGCGTTCGCCGTCCAGGCTGAAGTCGCCGCCGGTGTGGTGCGCCGGGTTGGCGACCATGACCAGATGGGCGGCCGGTTGCCAGCCTTCCACGGTCAACCGGAAAAAACGGCCAAAATCGAAGTCGCAATAGACGTCGCCATTGACCACCAGAAACGGCTGGTCGTCGAGCAGCGGCAGGGCGGTGGCGATGCCGCCGGCGGTTTCCAGCGCGCCCGGCGGCTCGGGCGAATAGCGGATGTTCAGCCCCCATTGCGATCCGTCGCCCAGCGCCTGCTCGATCTGTGTGCCGAGATGGGCGTGGTTGATGACGACTTCGCGGAAACCGGCAGCGGCCAGCCGCTCCAGGTGCCAGACGATCAGCGGTTTGCCGCCGGCGACCAGCAGCGGCTTGGGCGTGTGGTCGGTCAGCGGCCGCATGCGTTCGCCGCGGCCGGCGGCGAGGATGAAGGCTTTCATTGTTAAGTCGCTAGTGGTTAGTTATTAGTTGTTAGCAGTCAGTCTTTAGCTAGCAGCTAATGACCAACATCTAGCAACTATCTACGGTAGCCGATCTGCTCGGTGTTGCCTTCCAGCTTGTCGAGCAGGTTGAGCAGGGGCTTGAGCTGGACGTAGCGGGCGGCCGTTTTACGGGCGTAGTTCATGAAGCGCGGCAGGTCTTCGCTGTATTTTTCCTTGCTGTCGCGGTATTTCAGGC
>CAZDRS010000263.1:0-3775 GCA_964507585.1 uncultured Dechloromonas sp. | reverse complement strand
GCCCTGGCCGGCAAGCGCGCCTGGATCACCGGCCTGCGCGCCCAGCAGGCAACCACCCGCACCGGCCTGCCCTTCCGCGAATACGACGAAGGCAACGGCCTGGAGAAGTTCAACCCGCTCTCCGACTGGACGGAAAAGGAAGTCTGGACTTACATCAAGCAAAACAACGTTCCTTACAACGCCCTGCACGACAAGTTCTACCCGAGCATCGGCTGCGCGCCCTGCACACGGGCCATTTCGCCGGGCGAGGATGTACGGGCCGGGCGGTGGTGGTGGGAAAATGCCGACACCAAGGAATGTGGCCTTCACCTGAAGGCTACCTCGTAAGTTCAGTTAAGCGTCATTCCCGCGCAGGCGGGAATCCAAGCAGCACGCTTTTTCTGGGTTCCCGCCTGCGCGGGAACGACAAATCAAAGGCTTTCCTCGTAACTGAATGGCATCGCCAGCTTCAGGCCTGTTTTTTACGGACTCAGTCTTGAATCCTTATGGGCGTAACCGCTCTCCGCTGCCCCACGCCCGGATCGCAGCCGGCCAGCGGCATCAGTCCTCCCGGCGCCCGCAGCAGATCGGCCAGCGTGTAGCCGTCAAGGATAAGAAACATGGCCTTCAGGGCTTCGTTGAGGATGGCGGGCAGGCAACAGGCGCCCTGAATCCGGCAGGTCGTCTTGTCGCCAAAACACTCGGCCAGAGTGAAGTCACTCTCGGTGTGGCGGATGACTTCGCCAACGACGATCTTCTGCGGTTCGTGGGCCAGGCGCAGGCCGCCGCCCTTGCCGCGAACGGTTTCGATATATCCGCCGCGCCCGAGTTGATGCACCACCTTCATCAGGTGGCTCTTCGAAATATCGTGGGCGCTGGCGATCTCGGCGATCGTCGCCAATCGTCCGGTCTGCACGCCGAGGTACATCAGGACGCGCAAGCTGTAGTCGGAAAAGGCACTCAGTCGCATGGTCAATTAAAGATACATTTCAAATGTTGCTTATAGCGATCGTGATTGATAGCATCAAGATTCATTTTGTTTATATCTTATGCCAGCCGGCACCGCAATTTGCCGTCTGGTTCTCGCCGGAATAGCCATGGCCAAGCAGCCCACAAGAAAAGTCATTGAAATCAAGCCGGTCGCCGATCCGGACGCCAAGGTTTACCCGCGTTCGATCAGCGGGCCTTACACCCGCTGGCGCTGGGTCTTTGTCTGGCTGACCCAGGTCGTTTTCTACGGCCTGTGCTGGCTGCCCTGGCATGGTCGCCAGGCGATCCTGTTCGACATCGACACCCGCAAGTTCTATTTCTTCGATCTGGTGCTCTGGCCGCAGGACACGATCTATCTCGTCCTGCTGATGATTCTCGGCGCCCTCGCCCTCTTCCTGTTTACCGCCGTTGCCGGGCGATTGTGGTGCGGCTACACCTGCCCGCAAACGGTTTATACGGAAATCTTCCTGTGGTTCGAAAAGCTGATCGAAGGTGAACGGCCGCAGCGCATCAAGCTCGACGCCGCCCCCTGGTCGGCGCGCAAGCTGGCGATCAAGAGCGCCAAGCAGGCGACATGGATCATCTTTTCGCTATGGACCGGGGTCACCTTTGTCGGTTACTTCATGCCGATCCGCGAGCTGGTCAACGACCTGGTCACCCTGTCGCCCGGCGCCTGGTCGTTGTTCTGGGTGCTCTTCTATGCCTTCGCCACCTATGGCAACGCCGGCTTCCTGCGCGACCAGATGTGCCGCCAGATCTGCCCTTACGCCCGCTTCCAGTTCGTGATGCTCGACCCCGACACGCTGATCATCACCTACGACTCGGCGCGCGGCGATGCCCGCGGCCCGCGTGCCAAGGGGGCCGACCCGAAGGCCCTCGGTCTCGGCGATTGCGTCGATTGCGGCATCTGCGTCCAGGTTTGCCCGACCGGCATCGACATCCGCAACGGCTTGCAGAACGAATGTATCGGCTGTGCCGCCTGTATCGACGCCTGCGACCAGGTCATGGACAAGATGAACTACCCGCGCGGCCTGATCCGTTACTCGACCGAGAACGCAGTGAGCATGCGTTATTCGACGCTGGAAATCATCAAGCGCGCCGCCCGGCCGCGCGTCATCATCTACACCGCGATCCTGCTTGCCCTGAGCACCGCCACCGCCTGGTCGCTGGCCACCCGCATTCCGCTCAAGGTCAATGTCCTGAAGGATCGCAACGTGCTGTCGCGGGAAGCGGACGATGGTTCGATCGAGAATGCCTATCGCCTGCAGATTATGAACACCGGCGACCAGACACGGACTTTCCGGATCAGCATTGCCGGCGTCGAAGGTGCCCGCCTCAAGAGCGACAGCGAAGTCACCGTGCCCGGCGGCGAGATCGGCAGCGAAACCGCCATTGTCAGCGCCGAACCGGGCGCCACGAAATCCGGCGCGACAGCGATCAAGTTCAGCGTGACCGATATCGCCGACGAGAAGGTTTCGGTGACCGAAAGCTCGAAGTTCTGGATGCCCTGACCGGCTGACATCAACGATACAAACAAAAATCCCGGCACCTGAGGCCGGGATTTTTGTTTGCGGCAGCCAGCGACCCGGCTAAAGACAAAGGCACGAACCTGACGGGCATTTAGCCTATTCAAACTAAAATGGTGCCTCGCCGGGAAGGCGCCTCAAATGGCGCTTCCATCGGCCGGCTTTTCATGCAGAATGCTTGGAAAGCCTTTCCATCCCACGGTGTTTGTTAATTTCTAAAAGAGCCCCTGGCACCTACGCCGTGATGTACTCCCATCCATTACTCGCAATACTTCTTACCCCAACCCATGGCCAGCCTCCCCCCTCAAGAAACTTCCCAGCCCAAACCGCGGCGCTGGGGGCTTTACCTTTTCCTTGGCACCCTGCTCATCTGCGGTACCGCAGGCACGCTGGCCTGGATCGAGATACAGGAATCCAATTTCCAGGCCGAGTATTTCAACCGGCTGGCCGGAACCTCGACCTGGAAGCTTGAACCCGGCGAAGACACGGGCATCTGGCTGCCCAACAGCGGCCCCTACGAACAACGCCTGGGTTACGCCCAGCTCAAGGGCTTTCTGCCGCGCATGGCGGGCGCCGGTTTCACGGTCACTGCCCAGGCCCGGCAGTCGCCCGGCTTTCGCGACATCGTCGGCCAGGGCTATTTCCCGATCTACCGCGAGAAATCGCGCGCCGGCCTGACCATTCTCGACCGCCACAACCAGGCCCTGTACGACAGCCAGTACCCCCGCCTGCAATATCCGGATTTCGAGGCCATTCCGCCCGTGCTGGTCGAAGCGCTGCTTTTCATCGAAAACCGCGACCTGCTCGACCCCGCGACACCAAAGCGCAACCCGGCCGTCGATTGGGGTCGCCTGTCGCGCGTCGCCGTCGGCGAAGCCTTGCGCCGGGTCAACCTGGGCGGAGGCGGCCGGGCCGGCGGTAGCACGCTGGCCACGCAGATCGAGAAATTCCGCCATTCGCCCGGCGGCCGCACGCACGACACCGACGACAAGCTGCGCCAAATGATGTCGGCCGCCCTGCGCGCCTATCAGGATAGCGAGGAAACCCTGCCGGCGCGCCGCCGTATCGTGCTCGACTTCGTCAATTCCGTGCCGCTTGGCGGCATTCCCGGCTACGGCGAGGTCAATGGCCTGGGCGACGGCCTGTGGGCCTGGTACGGCCAGGACTTCGCCAAGGTCAACCAACTGCTGGCCAATCCCCAGGCTGACCTGAGCGAACGGGCACAGGCCTTCAAGCAGGCGCTGTCGCTGTTCGTCGCCCAGCGCCGGCCGTCCGGGCTG
>CAZDRS010000262.1:0-3781 GCA_964507585.1 uncultured Dechloromonas sp. | reverse complement strand
CCTGGCTCAAGCGCTATGCGGGCACCATGATCGTGATCAGCCACGACCGCGAGTTCCTCGACGCCGTGACCAACGTCACCCTGCACATCGACAATGCCCAATTGACCCGCTACGGCGGCAACTACAGCGCGTTTGAGACCCTGCAGGCCCAACAGATGGAGCTGCAGGCCGCGGCCTTTGCCAAGCAGCAAGACAAGATCGCCCACCTGCAGAAGTTCATCGACCGCTTCAAGGCCAAGGCCAGCAAGGCCAAGCAGGCGCAGAGCCGGGTCAAGGCGCTGGAGCGCATGGAGAAGATCGCCCCGGTGCTGGCCGATGCCGAGTTCAGCTTCGAATTCCAGGAACCCGCCAACCTGCCCAACCCCATGCTGGCGATGGCCGACGTGAGCGTCGGCTACCCGCCGCCCGACGACGCCCCCGCCGGCACCCCGCCGACGACCATCGTTCGCCACATCAACCGCTCGGTGCACGCCGGCCAGCGGCTGGGCATCCTCGGCGCCAACGGCCAGGGCAAATCCACGCTGGTGAAGACCGTCGCCCGGGCGCTGGCGCCCATCAGCGGCGAGCTCACCGAAGGCAAGGGCCTCAACATCGGCTACTTCGCCCAGCAGGAACTCGACGTGCTGCGCCCGCAGGACACGCCGCTCGAACACATGACCCGCCTGGCTCGCGAAGCGCTGGCCGCCGGCAACCGCAGCCTGCCCGGCCGCGAGCAGGAACTGCGCAACTTCCTCGGCACCTTCAATTTCAGCGGCGACATGGTCAAGCAGGCGGTCGGCACCATGAGCGGCGGCGAAAAGGCTCGCCTGGTGCTGTGCATGTTGGTCTGGCAGCGGCCCAACCTGCTGCTCCTCGACGAACCGACCAACCACCTCGACCTCGCCACCCGCGAAGCGCTCAGCGTCGCGCTCAACGAGTTCGAAGGCACCGTCATGCTGGTCAGCCACGACCGCGCCCTGCTCCGCTCGGTGTGCGACGAATTCTGGCTGGTCTCGCGCGGCGGCGTCGGCCCCTTCGACGGCGACCTCGACGATTACCAGCGCTACCTGCTCGATGAAGCCAAGCGCGCCCGCGAAGAGGCTAAGCTGGCGGCCTGATCCCCGCCCGTCACATTCCCCCGGTGAGATCGAATTCACCGCCATCGGCGCGGTGTACTGGTCAGGCCGAGACGATAATCTCGGGGCAAACAGGCAACAAAAAAGCGCCCAACCGAATCAATGTCGCCATCTACGCTTGGATCATACGTCCGTTGGCATGAATGCCGGTTGAAGCCCTATTTCAAGCAAAAGCTGATTGATGAACTAACCACCATTGACATGGAAGACTGGATCGTCAGCCTGACAAAGGAACTGGCACCCAAATCTATCCGCACAATTGTCGGAATTGTTTCATCCGTAATGGCGAAGGCCGCCCTGTCGCGACCGCCAATCATTCAGGCCAATCCCCTGGCGCCAATATCGCTCAAGAAACTTCTGCCCAAACCCAAGTTGAAGGAAGAAGAGGATGAAGACATCGATCCATTCAATGCAGATGAGATTCGCAACATCCTCGCCGCAACGCTACGCGTTCATCAAAAAGCGTTATTCCAATTCGCCTTCGCTTCCGGATTGAGAACGGGCGAACTGATCGCCTTAAAGTGGAATCACATCGACTTCAACAAGGGGATCATCCATGTCCGCGACAACATCGTCACGGGCGAGAACAAGATGACCGTCGAGAAAACTACCAAGACAGATGAACGCCGAGAGGTTCCACTGCTCCCTGCCGCTCGGGAAGCGCTTGAGTGGATGAAGCCCATTACCCTACTGAAAAATATAGGCCGTAAAGGCTACATATTCACGCCAGATGGCTTCAGTCGCTGGCGTGATGACCGACAGATCAGATCGCACTGGATGACCACGTTGCGTCGTGCCAAGGTTGGATACCGTAATCCCTATCAAACGCGCCATACCTTCGCTTCGACCTTGCTACTGAACGGCGAGCCTGAACTACTGGTTGCCAAGCTACTCGGCCATGCAACTGTGGAGATGATACGGAGGCACTACGGAAAATACATCCCACAACCCAACGGAATTCAGTTGCGTTCAAATTATGCCGAGCTAGGGGGCAATTCTGCGGGGCATTTTGCGGGGCAAAACGCAGATGATTTGGGGGGCATTTCGGGGGTAGGTAACGCCTCGTAAATTTCCACTAATCCAGACAAAATGGTTCAAAACCATTGTGTAACAAGGAATATTAGTAGGAGATTACGGAGTAATACGAGGTATGGAATTGGTCGGGGCGGTGGGATTCGAACTCACGACCCTCTGCTCCCAAAGCAGATGCGCTACCAGACTGCGCTACGCCCCGACACGAGAGCACGCATTCTATCACCACCGCGAAACGCACGCCAGATCAGGGATCTATCTTTCAACGACAAACAAACCTTGCCTCACCGTCGCCTTCGTGATATTTAATCGTTTTTTTCGTCACCAGGCGCACAAGGCATAAAAACATGGCAGAAGACCTGCTCCATAAGCATTTCACTCCCTATCAGCCGAAGGCCGGCGAGGAGTACATGAGCAACAAGCAACTGGCTCATTTCCGCAAGATTCTCGAAGCCGTCAAGAAGGAACTGAGCGAAGACATCGACCGCACCGTCCATACGATGCAGGACGAAGCCACCGTCTTCGCCGACCCCAATGACCGGGCCAGCCAGGAAACCGACATGGCCATCGAACTGCGCAACCGTGACCGCGAGCGCAAGCTGATCAAGAAGATCGACGAAACCCTCGGTCGCATCGACAGCGGCGACTACGGCTTTTGCGACAAGTGCGGCGTCGAAATCGGCATCAAGCGCCTGGAAGCCCGCCCGACGGCAACCCTGTGCATCGACTGCAAGACGCTGGATGAACTGAAGGAAAAGCAGATGGCCAAGTAAGGCTGACTGCAAGATACGCTGGCAAAGCAATTCAGCAGAGCCAGAAAAAACAAAGGGCACCTCGCGGTGCCCTTTGTGCTTTGGGAAGAACCCTGAATTACTGCTGTTGCTGTTGTTGCTGCTGGACAGCAGCTTCCGGTGCGGCAGCCGGGGCAGCGGCAGTGCCCTCTTCCTCGGCGACAGCCTTCATCGACAGCTTGACGCGGCCGCGGTCATCAGTTTCCAGAACCTTGACGCGAACGACCTGGCCTTCCTTGACGTAGTCCTCGACCTTGTTGACGCGCTCCTTGGCGATCTGCGAGATATGCAGCAGACCGTCCTTGCCCGGCAGAACCTGGACGATGGCACCGAAATCAAGAATCTTGAGAACGGTACCTTCGTAGATCTTGCCGACCTCGACTTCCGCCGTGATGGCATCGATGCGGGCACGGGCAGCGGCAGCGGCATCACCGGAGGTGGCGGCGATGGTGATCGTACCGTCATCCTGGATGTCGATGGTGGTGCCGGTTTCCTCAGTGATGGCACGAATCACGGCGCCACCCTTGCCGATCACGTCACGGATCTTTTCCGGATTGATCTTGAAGGTGTACAGACGCGGTGCGTAGGCGGACATTTCCTCACGCGGGCCAGCAGCGGATTCCTGCATCAGGCCGAGGATATGCAGGCGAGCGTCCTTGGCCTGGGCCAGTGCAACCTGCATGATTTCCTTGGTGATCCCCTGGATCTTGATATCCATCTGCAGCGCAGTGATACCGGCGGTCGAGCCGGCCACCTTGAAGTCCATGTCGCCGAGGTGATCTTCGTCGCCCAGGATGTCGGTCAGCACGGCGAAACGGTTGCCGTCCTTGATCAGGCCCATGG
>CAZDRS010000261.1:0-3795 GCA_964507585.1 uncultured Dechloromonas sp. | reverse complement strand
GCGCACTTGCATGGGGTGCAAGGGGTCGCGAGTTCGAATCCCGCCGCCCCGACCAGTGAATATTTTGGAGTTAACTGCTCCGAACAATTTCGAACTGATTTGTTTTCATTAAATCAGCGAGATAGATAGAAACCCGCTTCCGAATGGATGCGGGTTTTGTCGTTTACGGTGTGCTGTTTCTGCTGGTTAAATGGAACATTCGTGGAACGGAGTTTTTCCTTCCTGGTTTGCGCAGTGACGTTGTTCATAAAACCCGACTTAGGGGGCTTTGCAGCTAGTTGGGTAGTACGGCCTAAGCTAAACGTTTTGTACCTCCTGGAGTATGACGATGAATCTGTCTGCCCCCCTGTTTTCCGGCCTGCAACCGGCGTCGGTCTGGACGCATTTCGGTACGCTGTGCCGTATCCCCCGCGCTTCGAAGCAGGAGGCGGCCTTGCGCGATGTTTTGCTGGAATGGGCCTTGCGGCGCGGTTTGGCGGCAGAAGTCGATGGTGCGGGTAACCTGATCATCCGCAAGCCGGCGACGCCGGGGCGGGAGGGGGCGCCGGGTGTGGTGCTGCAGGCGCACCTGGATATGGTGTGCCAGAAAAATGCCGACAGCGGTCACGACTTTTCTCGCGACCCGATTGTCCCGGCCAACCGCGATGGTTGGCTGGTGGCCGAGAAAACCACCCTGGGGGCCGATAACGGCATCGGTGTCGCGTTGATTCTCGCCGTGCTGGAAAGCCGCGACATCGCACACGGCCCGCTCGAAGCGCTGCTGACGGTGGATGAGGAGGCCGGCATGGGCGGTGCTCGTGGATTGGCTCCAGGGGTGCTGCAGGGGCGCTTGATGCTCAACCTGGATACCGAGGATTGGGGGGAGTTTTACCTCGGTTGCGCGGGTGGGCTGGATGTCAATGTGATGCGTCCGGCGCAGGCTGAGCCGATGCCGGCCGGCCATCAAGGTTGGCGTATTGCCCTGGGCGGTTTGCGGGGTGGCCATTCCGGCGTCGATATCCACGAGGAGCGCGGCAACGCGATCAAGCTCCTGGTGCGTGTGCTGTGCAGCCTGGCTACGAGCTTTCTGCTGCGTCTGGCTGAACTGAAGGGCGGTACGGCCCGCAATGCCTTGCCGCGTGAGGCGATGGCTGTGGTCGCCCTGCCGGATGGCGATGGCGAGCGGTTGATGGCGGCAGTGGCCGACTTGGCGCAACAGTTGCGCGAGGAACTGGCCGGCGTCGACGAAGGTTTGCAACTTGCCATCGAGGCGGCTCCGGTGGCTACGTTGCTGCCGCGGGCAGAGCAGCAGGTATGGCTATCCACGCTGCATGCCGCGCCGCATGGCGTGCGCCGGATGAGCCGGCAGGTGCCCGGTGTGGTCGAAACATCGAACAACCTGGGTATGGTCGATCTGAGTGCCAGCGGCGGTTCGTGTAATTTCATGGTGCGCTCACTCATCGACAGTGGCAGCCGGGCGTTGGCCGATGAGATCGCCAGCCTGTGGGCCTTGAGCGGCACGCTCGTCGAACAGGAAGGCTACTACCCGGGATGGGCGCCGAACCCGGCCTCGGCGCTGCTCAAGCTTTGCCAGGCTGTCTACCGGCGCGATTTCGGCACCGACTCGAAGGTGCAGGTGATTCACGCCGGCCTGGAGTGCGGCATCATCGGGGCCAAATATCCGGGGATGGACATCGTTTCCTTCGGGCCGACCATTCGCGGTGCCCATGCCCCCGGCGAGCGGGTCGAGGTGGCTTCGGTGGCGCGTTGCTGGGGCTTGCTGACGGCGATCCTGGCCGAGCTGCGGTAGCGCCTTATCGCCTGCGAATGGCCTCGCGGCGGGCTAGGCCAAGTTTGCTGGAGCGTTCCATCTTTTGCACGAAAGCCGGGAAATCGAGCCCGAATTTGGCGCGCAGTTCCTTGGCGTAGTTGTGCAGCCAGCGCCAGCGCGGTTCGAAGTAGTGTTCCTTGAAGGCGTAGAGCACGTGGTTGCCATCGTCGGGCACCGAGATGACGATGACCTGGTCATCGAAAACGTGCATCACTTCACCGATCAGGCCGGCGTAGCTCTCCTTGTCGCCGGCCAGGTTGATGACCAGCACGCCGTTGCCGGCCAGCTTGGCGTAGGCATTTTCGAAGAATTCGCGGTTGGCGAGGGCAGGGGCAAAACCGGTTTTGTCGAAGGCGTCGACGAGCAGCACGTCGAGCCCCTTGTCGGTTGTCTCGATGAATTCGGCCCCATCGCCGTGGATTATCTGCAGCCGCTCGTTGTCTGCCGGCACCAGGAAGGTGTCGCGGAAGGCGATGACCTCGGGGTTGAGTTCGACAGCCGTCATGTGCGTTCCCGGCATGCGGTGGTAGCAGAACTTGACCAGCGAGCCACCGCCCAGGCCGATTAGCGCGATGCGCTTGGGGCGCGGTTGGAAGAGCAGGAAAGCCATCATTTTCTGCGTATAGCGGATGGCCAGGTCATTCGGTGCCTTGAGCGACATTTCGCTCTGCATCAGCCGGACGTTGAAGTACAGGAAGCGTGATTTGCCGTCGTCGATGACGAAGGGCTTGGCGTAGCTTTCGTCGAGCAACTGGGCGCGCAGTTCGCCGGCGCGCGCCCAGGCGGGTTCGTGCAGCAGTACGGTGCCCGTTTCGACTTCGAACGGGCTGGGCAGTTCGTACAACTTGGTCAAACGAGGCGTTTAACCGGGCAGGTCGGCAGCATGCAGCAGGAAGACGTATTCGTCGCCGGCAGCGGTATCCAGCCAGGTGAACGGGAGCATCGGGTAAGCGGCTTCGAGCGCTTCGCGGTTGTGGCCGATTTCGACGATCAGGATGCCGTTGTCGGTCAGGTACTTCTTGGCTTCATGCAGGATGACGCGGGTGAAGTCGAGGCCATCTTCGCCCGAGCCGAGCGCCAGTTCCGGCTCGTGCAGGTATTCCGGCGGCAGCGCGGCAACCGATTCGGCATTGACGTAGGGCGGGTTGGAAATGATCAGGTCGAACTTGCGTCCCTGCAGCTTGGTGAAAGCATCGGAATTGATCAGTTCGACGCGGTCGTAAAGGCCGTAATCGGCCACGTTGCGCTCGGCGACGGCGATGGCGTCCGGCGAGATGTCCACGGCGGCAACCTCGGCATTGGGGAAGGCGAGGGCGGTCAGGATGGCCAGGCAGCCCGAGCCGGTGCACAGGTCGAGGGCGGATTCGATGGCCCAAGGGTCGTCGACCCAGGGGGCCAGTTGCTCATCGAGCAGTTCGGCAATGAAGGAGCGCGGCACGATAACGCGGTCGTCGACATAGAAACGATGCTCACCGAGCCAGGCCTCGTGCGTCAGATAGGCAGCCGGCAGGCGATCCTGGCAGCGGCGGGTGTAGATGTCGAGCAACTGCTCGCGTTCGTGCGGCAACAGTCGGGCGTTGAGGAAAGGCTCCAGGCGGTCGAGCGGCAGGTGCAGCGTATGCAGCGTCAGGTACACCGCCTCGTCCCAGGCATTGTCGCTACCGTGGCCGAAGAACAGGCCGGCCGCATTGAAGCGGCTGACGGCGTAGCGAATGTAATCGCGGACGGTGAAAAGTTCGGTCTTGGCGGCGGTGGTCATTGGTAGTGGTTAGTAGCTAGTTATTAGTTGTTAGCGGGGCTTCGGCTAGTGACTAACGACTATCGACTAGCAACTGTTCAAGGATGCGGCCATAGATGGCAGAGAGCTTGGGGAGGGCGTCGACGGAAATGCACTCGTCGATCTTGTGGCTGGTCGCGTTGACCGGGCCGATCTCCAGCATTTGCTTGCAGATGTCGGCGATGAAGCGGCCATCGGAGGTGCCGCC
>CAZDRS010000260.1:0-3798 GCA_964507585.1 uncultured Dechloromonas sp. | reverse complement strand
CCGAGAGCAGTACGTCGCCGGGGCGGATGCCGGCCGTATCGGCCGGGCTGCCGCGGACGACGCCGGCGATCAGCGAGCCTTCGGTTCCCGGCAGGCCGAAGGATTCGGCCAGTTCGGGCGTGATCTCCTGGGCTTCGACGCCGATCCAGCCGCGGGTGACTGCACCGGTGCGGATGATCTGTTCCATGATGCTGCGGGCGCTGGAGACCGGAATGGCGAAACCGATGCCGAGCGAGCCGCCGGTGCGCGAGTAGATGGCAGTGTTGATGCCGACCAGGTGGCCCTGGCTGTCGACCAGCGCGCCGCCCGAGTTGCCGGGATTGATGGCGGCGTCGGTCTGGATGAAGTTCTCGAAGGTGTTGATGCCAAGGTGCGAGCGGCCGAGGGCGGAGACGATGCCCATGGTCACCGTCTGGCCGACGCCGAAGGGGTTGCCGATGGCGAGCACGACATCGCCGACGCGCAGGCTGTCCATCTGGCCGAAGGTGATGGCCGGCAGCTTGTCGGCCTTGATCTGCAGGATGGCAAGGTCGGATTCGGGGTCGCTGCCGACAATCCTGGCCTTGTAGGTCTTGCTGTCGTTGAGCGAGACCTGGATGTCGTCGGCGCTTTCGATGACGTGGTAATTGGTCAGGATGTAGCCGTTGGGGCTGACGATGACGCCCGAGCCAAGGCCGGAATTTTGTTGCGGCTGGCCTTCCGGGCGGTCGCCGAAGAAGTGGCGGAAAATCGGGTCGTCGAACAGCGGGTGGCGCTGCTGCTTTACCGCCTGCGTGGTGTAGATATGCACGACCGAGGGCAGGGCGGCACGGGCGGCATCGCGGTAGGAGCCGATGGGCGCGCGGTTGTCTTCGTCGCCGGCCGGAGCTTCCTGCAGTGCGACAACGGCCTGGCGTTGCGGCAGCCACTCCGGCTTCAGCGTGGAGACGACGAACAGGATGGCGAGCGCAACGGTTACCGTTTGTGCAAAAATCAGCCACAACCTCTGCATGGAATCGTCTCGAATGAAGCGTGAAGAATTGGTGGATTATCTGGACGGGCTGCTGGTGCCCGGAAAGTTCAAGGATTATTGCCCAAACGGCCTGCAAGTGGAAGGATGCGGCGAAATCCGGCGCCTGGTGGCGGGCGTCACGGCGAGCCAGGCGCTGCTGGATGTGGCGGTGGAAAGAAATGCCGATGCCATCCTGGTGCACCACGGTTATTTCTGGAAAGGTGAGGATGGCCGGGTAACCGGCATCCGGCGCCAACGCCTGGCTACCTTGCTGGCCAGGGATATCAACCTGCTCGCCTACCACCTGCCGCTCGATGCGCACCCCGAGTTGGGCAACAACGCCCAGTTGGCGTTACGCCTGGGTTGGCTGCCGGAGGGGCGTTTTGGTGAACAGGATATTGCTTGGCTAGGTAGCCTGGCGCAGCCTGGCAAACTGGCGACGCTGGTTGCCGACGTGGCTCGCGTGCTGGGCCGGGAACCGCTGGCGATCGGCGCTGCCGATAAGCCGATTCGCCGTATCGGCTGGTGTTCCGGCGGGGCGCAAGGGCATTTCGAACAGGCGATCGCGCTGGGTGTCGATGCGTACCTGTCAGGCGAAATTTCGGAACAAACCGTTCATCTGGCGCGCGAGAGCGGCGTGGCGTACATCGCCGCCGGACACCATGCCACCGAGCGTTATGGCGTGCAGGCACTGGCCGCTCATCTCGGCCGGCAATTCGGCATCAACTGCGAGTTCGTCGATCTCGACAACCCCGTCTGAGGCTGCTCAGTGGCGGCTCTCCAGGCCGTAGCCGCTGACCAGAACGTGCATCAGCAGGGCGATTTCCTCAACCACCTCGAGCGGGAAGCCGTTGCGTTGGCCGGTGCGGGTGTCGTGGACGAGGCTGTACAGGTAGTCGACGCTTTGCTGGGTGCCCCACAGGCTGCAAACCTTCTGGATGATGTGCGGGAAGTCCTCCAGCATTTTCAGGCCGGAGATGGGGGTGGTCGATTCGTTCCAGTCAGGAATCCGGGCGTTGAAGCGTTGGCGCATCTTCACGGCCAGTGCCTCGAACTCGTCACGCATGCCGCCGCGCCGGTAGAGGTCGAGCAGCATGCTCCATGGCTCGATGCTCTGCGACATCGTTTCGTCGATGTGTTCGGCCAGCGTTTCGGCGGCGCCACGCAGACGGCCGAAGGAGAGCATGATTTCGGCCAGTTCGAGTACAGAGTGCTCGTCCTCGTTCTTGGCTTCGATGAAATCGGGTTCGGGCTGGAGTGGGATGTCGCAGTCCGGCAGGCTGGGTACGGGAAAATCGGGTTCCGGCAGCGGGGGCGGGTCGGGCAAGCGGAGCGCCATCGGCTGTGGCGTGGCGGAGGGGGCTTTTGCCACGGGTTGCATGGGGGGCGGAACGCTGGGGGCGACTTCGGCGCGGTAGCCGGAAAAAGCCAGCGGCGCTTCCTCGTCGCCCGGGTAGCGGCGGCGGCGACCGAGATATTGGGCCATGCCGACCGAAATGCCGGCGCCGATGGCGGCGCTGAGCAACAATTCGGGCCAGTTGGTGGATGATGCAGCCATGGCTGGCGCCGCATGGGTCTGGATGCTCGGCCCGGGCGGTGGGTCTTGCCGCGAGGTGGTTTGCTGCAGGCGGTTTTGCACCTCGATGGCCTTGGTCGCGAGGTCGATGGCCTGATCCATCTTTTCCATTTCGCGCGTCAGCAGATGCAGGGTGGTTTCGAGTTTGAGCAGGCGCTCCTCGGTTTCGGCCAGCGAGCTCAGGCCGGAATTGCCGGTGCGGCTTGGGGGGAGCGGTGCCGAAGCGGCGCCGAGTACCAGGCGGTCGGTTTTGTCGGTGGTCGGTGCCGAAGCCTGTTTCGGCTTGTGAGACGGGGCTTTGGGGGCGGCCGGGCGGTCGTTCCGGGCACCCTGGGTGTCGGGTGCTTCGGCACGCTCCGGGCGCGGCGCTTTGGCGCGCTGCGGAGAAGGCATGCGGACGGCGGTGCCTTCGGCGAGCGGCATGTCGGCATCGAGCGTTGGGTTGGCGCGCTTCAGGCCGGCCAGAAGGCGCTGGCGTTCGGCTGCACTGGCCGGTGCCTGCGCATCGGCAATGTCTTCGAGCGTCTCGCCTTCGCGTGCCACCCAGGACGAGGTCTTGCCGACCTTGCCGGTTGGAGCCGGCTGCTCGTTCATGGTGCCGGCACTTTGCGCCAGCTCGATGGGAGGCTCAGGTATCAATACGTATTCGCGCTCGATGTCGTAGCCGCAGTTGGCACGTATGCCGACTGCGAAGATCGGCTCGCTGATCGGCCGGGTACCAACGATCTGCAGGATGTAGGACGAGCCGCGCTTGATCAGCCTGGGTTTGGCGTTGGTAATCACCGGAAAATCGGAGCCGCGCAGGGCGACCATCGAAAAACAGGTGGCGAGCGGTGCCTCGTGGCTGCTGATGATCGGCACTTCAGCCATCAGCGGTTCGCCGATGCGCGAGTGCAGGGTGATTTCCCCGAGGCCTATGGCACTGGCCAAGGCTGGGGTGAGGGCAGCGGTCAGTGCGACAATAGTGCTGAGTTTGTTTCCCATGAGACTTCTCGCGGATGATTTTCTGCTTTTTTTGAAATCTAACACTTCGCCGGATTGCCGCGGTGAAATATTCCACATTTCAGTTTCGAACAGGATCGATCGACCATGAGCTTTGTTTTCGCGCCCCATCCCGTTTCCAGCTTGCCGGTCGTCGGCAGCGATCTGCGCTTCCCAGTGCGGCGCATTTTTTGCGTCGGCCGCAACTATGCCGAGCATGCCCGTGAAATGGGGGCGACCGACCAGGCCG
>CAZDRS010000259.1:0-3813 GCA_964507585.1 uncultured Dechloromonas sp. | reverse complement strand
AATTCGCCCTGGAAGCCGATCAGGCCACGGGCCGGGATGCGGTATTCGATACGGACGCGACCGCGACCGTCCGGCACCATGTCCTGCAGCTCGCCCTTGCGCAGGCCGAGGCTTTCCATGACGCCGCCCTGGGTGTCTTCCTCGACGTCGACGGTCAGTTGCTCGTACGGCTCGCACTCGACGCCGTCGATGATCTTCTTGACGACGCGCGGACGGCCGACAGCCAACTCGTAGCCTTCGCGGCGCATGTTCTCGAGCAGAATGCCGAGGTGCAGTTCGCCACGACCGGCCACGTCGAAGACGTCACCGTTCGGCGTGTCATGGACGCGCAGCGCCATGTTGGTCAGCAGTTCCTTGTGCAGGCGATCGCGGATCTGGCGGCTGGTCACGAACTTGCCTTCGGTGCCGGCCAGCGGGCTGGTGTTGACCATGAATTGCATGGACAGGGTTGGTTCGTCGATCTTGAGCAGCGGCAGGGCTTCCGGCTGATCCGGATCGGTCACGGTGCAGCCCAGGACGAGGTCTTCGATACCGGTGATCTGGACGATGTCGCCAGCCTGGCCTTCTTCCATCTCGACCTTGTTCAGGCCCTTGTAGCCGAACACCTGGCCGATCTTGGCCTTGATCGGGGAGCGGTCGTGCTCGGCGGCTTCTTCGTCGGTGCCGAACATGACCATCACGTTCTGGCCGGTCTTGACGCGGCCGCGGATGATCTTGCCGACGCCAATGCGGCCAACGTAGGAGGAGTAATCCAGGGCCGAAATCTGCAGTTGCAGCGGCGCATCGACATCGGCATCGGGCGCCGGCACGTGGCGCAGGATGGTGTCGAACAGCGGCTTCATGTTCTCGCGCGGATGGTCGAGTTCCATGGCCGACCAGCCGTTCAGGCCGGAGGCGTAGACGATGGGGAAGTCGAGTTGCTCGTCGGTGGCGCCCAGCTTGTCGAACAGGTCGAAGGTCAGGTTGACCGCGTTGTCCGGATCGGCGCCATCGCGGTCGACCTTGTTGACCAGCACGATCGGGCGCAGGCCCTGGGCCAGCGCTTTCTTGGTCACGAAGCGGGTCTGCGGCATCGGGCCTTCGGCGGCATCGACCAGCAGCACAACGCCATCGACCATGCCCAGCACGCGCTCGACTTCACCGCCGAAGTCGGCGTGGCCCGGGGTGTCGACGATGTTGATGTGAATGCCTTCGTATTCGACCGCGGTGTTCTTGGACAGGATCGTGATGCCACGTTCCTTTTCCAGGTCGTTGGAGTCCATGACGCACTCGACCAGTTGCTGGTGAGCGGCAAAGGTGCCGGATTGACGGAGCAGCTGGTCGACCAGGGTGGTTTTACCGTGGTCAACGTGGGCGATGATGGCGATGTTGCGAATCGGACGAGCGGACATGGGTACGGAATGCCTGAAAAATCAAAGGCGAGATTCTACCATCCCGTGCTGCGCCGCAACATGCTCTGGAAAATTTCTTTGCGATTGCCCAGTGCCATCAGGCCGGCACGTCTGGCAACGAAGGGCGCTACACTGCTGTCCAAGCTCGCTCTCACCCACCCCATGCAGGTGCAATCGATGACCGCCTTGCCCGACTTGCTCACGGAAATCCGTCGCTGCCAGATCTGCGCCGAGCACCTGCCGCTCGGCGCGCGGCCCGTCTTGCAGCTAGGGGAAAGCGCACGAATACTCATCGCCGGCCAGGCGCCGGGCCGCAAGGTGCACGCCTCGGGCGTTCCGTTCGACGATGCCAGCGGCGATCGTTTGCGCGATTGGCTGGGCGTTTCGCCCGATACCTTCTACGATCCGACGCGCATCGCCATCCTGCCGATGGGATTCTGTTACCCGGGAACCGGCCGCTCCGGTGACCTGCCGCCACGCCCGGAATGTGCCGCCACCTGGCTAAAGCCCGTTCTGGCCAATCTGCAACACATCGAACTGACGCTCATTATCGGCCAGTATGCAATGGCCTATCACCTGCCCGGCAAGGGGCCACTGACCGAAGCCGTGCGCAATTGGCAGGAGTCCTGGCCAACCATCCTGCCGCTGCCGCACCCGAGCCCGCGCAACAACATCTGGCTGAAGCGCAACCCATGGTTTGCCCAGGAAGTTCTGCCCGCCCTGCGCCGGCGCGTCGCCGAACTCCTGGCCTGAAGCGGCGGCAGCCGCTCAGCCTTCCTTGTTGCGCATGAAGTCGGCGGTGTTGAAGAAATTGTGCAGCAAGACCTTGCGGATATCCTCGCTGAGGCCGACATCCTCCATAGCCAGCGCCATGCAGGCGACCCACTGGTCACGTTCCTGGATGCCGATGGCGAAGGGCATGTGGCGGCCGCGCAGGCGCGGGTGGCCGAATTTCTCGACGAACAGGTCGGGGCCACCCATCCAGCCGGACAGGAACATGAACAGCTTGTCGCGCGAGCCCTGCAGGTCTTCCGGATGCATGGCGCGCAACTCCTTGAACTGCGGAACGGTGGCCATCAGTTCATAGAAGCGGTCGCACAGTTTGCCGACGGTCGCTTCGCCGCCGATCTTTTCGTAGGTGGTCGTGGTTTGTTCCATGCTGCTCTCTCTCGATTCAAGGCGTGCGTTTCTTGCGGGGCGCACTGCCCGGTTTGCCAAAACTGTTGCCAGCACTGCGCGCGGCAGCCCTGCTGCACGTCCGCTGCGGGGCAGCGCCGGGGCGTGCCGGCCGCCCGGTGGTCGATGGGCGGGCATTCTGCCCCTCCTTCGCCTGCCGGGCCACCATCGCGCTCGCCTTCAGGCCCGTACCGGCCGGCTGCCAGGCCGGAATCAATTGCTTCTTGCCATTGCCGATCAGGTCGGCGCGCCCCATTTTCTTCAGGGCTTCGCGTAGCAAGGGCCAGTTTTCCGGATCGTGGTAGCGCAGGAAGGCCTTGTGCAGCTTGCGTTGGGTACCGCTGCGCACCGAACCGACGACCTCCCCGCTCTCCCGATGCAGCTTTTTCAGCGGGTTGCGCTCGGTGTGGTACATCGTCGTCGCCAGCGCCATCGGCGTCGGTACAAACGCCTGCACCTGATCGAGGCGGAAGTTGTTCTTCTTCAGCCACAGCGCTAGGTTCAGCATGTCCTCGTCCTGGGTGCCGGGGTGGGCGGCGATGAAGTACGGGATCAGGTACTGCTCCTTGCCGGCCTCGCGCGAGAAGCGGTCGAACAACTGCTTGAAGCGGTCGTAGGTGCCGATGCCGGGCTTCATCATCTTCGACAGCACGCCCTCTTCGGTATGCTCGGGCGCGATCTTCAGGTAGCCGCCGACGTGGTGGGTGACCAGTTCCTTGATGTACTCGGGCGAGCGTACCGCCAGGTCGTAGCGCAGGCCGGAGCCGATGGTGATGCGCTTGACCCCCTTGATCGCCCGTGCCCGCCGGTACAGCGAGATCAGTTGTGAGTGGTCGGTATTCATGTTCTCGCAGATGTCGGGATAGACACAGGACAGCCGGCGGCAGGCCGATTCGATCTTCTCGTCCTTGCATTTGAGGTGGTACATGTTGGCGGTCGGGCCACCCAAGTCCGAGACGGTACCGGTGAAGCCCGGCGTCTTGTCGCGCATTTCCTCGATTTCGCGAATGATCGAATCTTCCGAGCGGCTCTGGATGATGCGCCCCTCGTGCTCGGTGATCGAACAGAAGGTGCAGCCGCCGAAGCAGCCGCGCATGATGTTGACCGAGAAGCGGATCATCTCCCAGGCCGGGATCTTGGCCTCGCCGTAGCTCGGGTGCGGCCGCCGGGCGTAGGGCGCCTCGTAGACGCCGTCGATTTCCTCGGTGCTCAGCGGGAAAGGCGGCGGATTGAGCCAGACGTCGCG
>CAZDRS010000258.1:0-3840 GCA_964507585.1 uncultured Dechloromonas sp. | reverse complement strand
GCCAGAACCAGGAACTGCTCGGCCAGATGAACCGCCGCGCCAAGCTGCAACTGCACCTGCAGGAAGCCGTCGAAGGCCTATCCGTCGTCGTGCTCACCTACTACGGTTCGCAACTGGTGCAATACATCGCCAAGGGCACGAAGGAACTACACCACCTCAACACCGATGTGATCACGGCAGCCTCGATCCCGGTGATTGCCGGCCTGGTTGCCTGGGGAACGCGACGGATGCGCAAGAAATTGGCGGCGGAAGAAGGCGCGCACTGAGGCGCATTGCCGGAACCGTTGATACGCGACAACACTGGATAGCGTTCAGACAGTGAAGCCGCGACGCTTTTCCGGGCCCTTGTGAGACGCTGAGCAACGCAGGCCTTGGCGGAAAAAGGGCGAGGACTGTTTGAGCCGCATAGCGGCGAGTTCCGCAGCCCCCGCCAAGGTCGAGTAGCGCAAGGAACCCCGCGCAGCGGGGCGTCGACCAGGGTCGCCTTCTTCTTTGCTTACTTTCTTCTTGGCGAAGCAAGAAGAAAGTAAGTCGCGCCGCAAGCGCGAAAAACACCGCCTCAAGAACGCCCAAGCAACCCCACCCCGCGCATTAATTTATAATCCACGTTTTGCACATTTCGGGAACATCACCGTGACCGCTCCGCTCTTCGAATCCACCATCACCAGCCTGCCCCTCATCTCCAAGGGCAAGGTTCGCGACATTTACGCCATCGACGACGAAAAGCTGCTGATCGTCACGACCGACCGCCTGTCCGCCTTCGACGTCATCCTGCCCGACCCCATCCCGCGCAAGGGTGAGGTGCTGCAAGCCGTCGCCAACTTCTGGTTCGAAAAGCTCGGCCATGTCGTGCCCAACCAATTGACCGGCATCGACCCGGAATCGGTCGTCGCCGAAAACGAACGCGAGCAAGTGCGCGGCCGTGCCGTCGTCGTCAAGCGCCTGCGTCCGCTGCCCATCGAGGCCGTCGTCCGCGGCTACGTAATCGGCTCCGGCTGGAAGGATTACCAGCAGACCGGCGCCATCTGCGGCATCGCGCTGCCGGCCGGCCTCAAGATGGCGGCCAAGCTGCCCGCCCCGATCTTCACGCCGGCCACCAAGGCCGCCGTCGGCGACCATGACGAAAACGTTTCCTTCGCCACCGCCCAGGCCAACTGTGCCGCCGACCTCGCCGATGCGCTGGCCGGCACCGGCAAGAACGGCGCCGGGCTGGCCGAAGAAGCCCGCATCGCCGCCATCCGCCTGTACGAAGAAGCCGCCGCCTACGCCAAAGGCCGCGGCATCATCATCGCCGACACCAAGTTCGAATTCGGCATCGACAAGGCCGGCACCCTGCACCTGATCGACGAAGCCCTGACCCCGGATTCCTCGCGCTTCTGGCCGGCCGACCAATACGTCGAAGGCCAGAACCCGCCGTCCTACGACAAGCAATACGTCCGCGACTACCTGGAAACCCTGGACTGGGGCAAAGTCGCCCCCGGCCCCAAGCTGCCGGCCGACGTCATCGCCCGCACCAGCGCCAAGTACATCGAAGCCTACGAAAAGCTGACCGGCAATACGCTGTAAGCGACCGCCAGCCTCAAGCAAAAACGCCCGCGCTCTGCGGGCGTTTTGCTTTGCCAATCCAGTTGTTCTCAAGCCAAGGTGGTTAATTCTATATCTCATATCGGCTGGCCGCTTTTGGCCGCCTCCTCCACCAACAGAACCCCGCCCCCTCCCTTCGGTCAAACCACCGTAATCCGGATCGAGGAGGCCACCATGAAACATCTGTCCGATTTCCATCGGCTCGGGATGTCACTACCCGGCATCCGCCATGTTGCGATCGACCGCCCCTTCGCCTGGCTGCAGGCAGGCTGGCAGGACATGAAGGCGAATCCCTTGCCTTCGCTGGCCTATGGGCTGTTGTTTGCGCTGGGTGGCGATCTGATCATCCTGGCCTTGCTTGACCACCCACACCTGATTTCGGTGGCGATTTCCGGCTTTTTCCTGGTCGCGCCCCTGCTTGCGGCGGGGCTTTATGAGCTGAGCCGTAGCCGCGCACGCGGTGAAAAGCTGCTGTTCATCGACTCGTTGCGCTGCTTCCAGCGCAACGGACAGTCGCTGGCTTGCTTCGGACTGATCATGGCGCTGGCGATGTTGTTCTGGGAGCGCATCTCGGCCATCAGCTTTGCCCTGCTTGCAATCGATACACCGGCAATGGCCAGCGCCTACCTGAGCGACATCGTCTTCAGCGGCGAGCATCTGGCATTCACCGCAAGCTGGCTGGCCGCCGGCGGCATGCTGGCGCTGCTCGTCTTTGCCGTCAGCGTCGTGTCGGTACCGATGCTGCTGGATCACGACACCGATGTTGCCACGGCGATGCTGACCAGCCTGCGTACCTTCGGCCGCAATTTCGCCCCCTTGCTGCTGTGGGCAGGGCTGATCGTTGCGCTGACGCTGTTCGGTTTTGCCACCCTGTTGTTCGGCCTGGTGGTGATCATGCCGATTCTCGGCCATGCCTCGTGGCATGCCTATCGCGACCTAGTAGAATAAGCCGCTGAACGCCAATCCACGGGCGGCGCAGACCGCCCTTTTTATTGCCCCCGACGACCATGACGACCGCCACCAATCCGCTGCTCGACTTCTCCGACCTGCCGCGCTTCGACCTGATCCAGCCCGAGCATGTCAAACCCGCCATCACGCAATTGCTGGCCGATGGCCGCGCGCTGATCGAGCGCCTGACCGACAATGCCACGCCAGCCACCTGGGCTGCTTTCGCCGGCGCCCTGTCCGACGGCCTGGAAGGCTTCGGCCGCGCCTGGGGCGTAGTCGGCCACCTGCACTCGGTCAACGACGTGCCGGCCTGGCGCGAGGCGTACAACGAAATGCTGCCCGAGGTATCGCGCTTCTACAGCGAACTCGGCCAGAACCTCGCCCTTTTCGACAAATACCGCGCCCTCAAGGCCAGCCCGGAATACGCGACGCTCTCGGCCGAGCGCCAGAAGATCGTCGATAACGAGATCCGCGATTTCCGCCTCGGCGGCGCCGAATTGCCGGAAGACCAGAAGCCGCGCTTCCAGGCCATCATGGAAGAGTTGTCACAACTCGCCGCCAAGTTCTCGGAAAACCTGCTCGACGCGACCAACGCTTTCGCCGAGGTCGTCACCGACGAAGCCGTGCTGGCCGGCCTGCCCGACTACGCCAAGGATGCGGCCCGCGAGGTGGCCCAGAAAGCCGGCGTGGGTAACGAAAACTCGGGCTGGCAATTCACGCTGCACGCCCCGTCCTACGGCCCGGTCATGCAGTATGCCGACAACCGCGACCTGCGCGCCCGCATGTACCGCGCCTACGCCACGCGCGCCGCCGAGATCGACAACGGCTACTCCAAGCCGGAATGGGACAACGGCCCGCTGATGAAGCGCATCCTCGAACTGCGCGCCGAAGATGCCCAGATGCTCGGCTTCGCCAATTTCGCCGAAGTCTCCCTGCTGCCCAAGATGGCCGACACACCGGAGCAGGTGCTCGCCTTCCTGCGCGACATGGCGAAGAAGGCGAAGCCCTTTGCCGAGAAGGACATGGCCGAACTGCTCGCTTTTGCCAAGGATGAGCTGGGGATTGCCGACTTCCAGCCCTGGGATGCCGCCTACGTCTCCGAAAAACTGCAGCAGGCGCGCTATGCCTTCTCGGCGCAGGAGGTGAAGCAGTATTTCACCGAGCCGAAGGTCGTCGCCGGCCTGTTCCAGGTCATCGAAAGCCTGTTCACGGTCAAGGTGAAGCCGGACACCGCGCCGGTCTGGCACGAGGACGTGCGCTTCTACCGCATCGAAACGCCGGCCGGCGACCTGGTCGGCCAGTTCTACA
>CAZDRS010000257.1:0-3844 GCA_964507585.1 uncultured Dechloromonas sp. | reverse complement strand
CTTCTAAGCAGCAGGTCGGGGGTTCGAGTCCCTCCGGGCACGCCATTATTAAAAACAGCGAATATCGTTGCGGGACAATGAGCTTCGCCTGTTTTTGTTGCTCCGAATTTTTGCTCAACTGCGGAATTGCGATCATGGTCACGGCTTTTCAGCCTACGACCGACGCGGCGAGTATTGACCAGCATTTCCAGTGTCCGCAGGCCGAACGGGCGCGTCGCTCGGAGCCATCCCAGGGGCCATCCTGGCAGATGCCGGTACTGGTTTCGGCTTCGATCAGCACGATATCCGGCGTCGTACCGGGCTGCCGCGAGCCGCTCCAGCGCTCGCAACTGGCGCAGCGCTTGCGGGCGACAAGGTGGTTCAGCAGGTCTTGGCGGCCTTGCATGAGGCGATGCTTTGGGCTGCCGGGGCTACCGCGCCGCCAGCACCGATCCAGCCCTTGATGCCGTGCTTCACGTTATAAACCGTCGCATACCCTGCCTGCTGCGACAGGAACTGGCTGACCGGCTTGGTGCGATTGCCGGTGCGGCAGATGACGATGACCGGCTCGTTCGGTTTGGCGATGGGCTTTACCTTCTCCAGCCAGCCGGCCGCATCGTAGCGCCCCTGGGCGTCGAAGAAGGTGAGCAGCTTGCTGCCGGAGACAATGCCGGTTTCTTCCCATTCCGACTGCAGACGAATGTCGATCACCGGGACGCCGCTTTTGCTCAGTTGCTCCAGTTGGGCGTTGTCGATATCGATAACTTCGGCCTGGGCGAAGTGCGAGGCGGCAAGAAGGCAGGCAAGGAGCAGGCGGCGCATGGCGAATCCTGTCAATCAGAAAACCCTGATTATAGGCGGTGAGCCCGTTGTTCGATTGAGTGCATTTTCACGGCCAGGTTCCCGCTGCGTGGGATAATCCCGGCTTTTTTCGAGGCAGGCATGGCGCGCTCCGCAACAATTTTCAAGGCAGAACTGCAGGTGGCCGACCTCGACCGTTCGCATTTTGGCGATTATTCGCTGACCATCGCTCGCCATCCTTCGGAAACGGACGAGAGGATGATGATCCGCCTGCTCGCCTTTGCGTTGAATGCTTCGGAAACGCTGGTTTTCGGGCGCGGCTTGTCGACCGAGGATGAGGCCGACCTGTGGGATCTCGACGCAACGGGGGCCATCGAGCGCTGGATCGACGTTGGCTTGCCGGACGAAAAGGATATCCGCCGTGCCTGCAACCGCTCCCGCCATGTCGTCGTACTCAGCTATGGTGCGCGGGCGGCCGAGGTTTGGTGGCAGCAGACGGCTGGTAAGGTGGGGGGGCAGAAAAACCTCACCGTCCTGCTCCTGCCGGCCGAGGAAAGCCTGGCGCTGGGCCGCTTGGCGCAGCGTACCATGCGCCTGCAATGCACTATCCAGGACGGCATCATCTGGCTGGGGGGCGACGAAGGGCACGTCGAGCTGAAGCCGGTGGTGCTGCAGGCGCCGGAGCAGGATTAACGGCGGAGCAACGTCCACACCAGTTCGACGCCGGCTGAAACAAGGTCGATGACGTCGATAATGCTGGTGTTCTCCGGCTCGCGCTTCAGCCGGCTTTGGTGGGATTTTTCCTTTTCGTGCATCACGATGGCGTCGCCCAGTGCTTCCACATCGACCGTGGTGCGCTTGATCTCGGCGTGCTCGTAGCGGGCCAGGGCCTGCTCGACGGCAGCCGGGTCGAGCACGGCAATCGGTGCCCGGCAGTGAGGGCAGGCATGATCGTGGCGAATATCCACCGGCGCACCGCAACCATCGCAGCGGATAGTGCCGACGCGAGCCGCCAGGGCGCTGACTTCGGCCGGCACCAGTTGGCGAACGAAACCCTTTTCGATCATAAATTGGCCGAAGGTCGAAAACCGGCCGTGTTTCTGCAGGCAGCGATGGTAGTTGAACTGGCCGCCATGCTTGACGTGGTCGATGCCATGCAGCAGGCGTTCGTTGCAGCGCGGGCAATGCAATGGGTCGCGCAAGGGCAGGCGCTGGTCGTCGCGGTGTTCATGCAACAGTTTGAAGAGTTGGACGATACCGCCCGGCGTGATCTGTACACTCTCGAAATCATCGAACCAGATGCCCTGGCAGGAAAAGCACAGGTCGAGCACGACTTCGCCATGATGCAGCCGCTCGAAACGGTGCTTGCTCATGGTTTGCTGGCAGGAGGGGCAGGGGATCGGTTTCATCGCGGGCTGGTTGGGTGCTCTGCGTGGCAAGGCGAACTATAGCCGATCGCTCATGGACTAACCGAAAGCCAAGCGTGCCTTGAATATCGCCATCCGTTAATATTTATGCCAACTCAAACTCAGGATGCACCATGAAAATCGCCGATCCCACCCGGACTACCCTGGTCAATGAAGTCAAGCTGATGCTCGAACAACTACCGTTCGATGGCGCCCATGTCCTTGAACTGGGCTGTGGCAAGGCGGAAAAGACCCGCACCCTGGCCGAAACCGGGCGGGTGGCGCAGATCATTGCGCTGGAGGTCGATTCGATCCAGCATGCCCGCAATCTGGCCATCACCGACCTGCCGCAGGTCAGCTTTCGCCACGGTGGGGCCGAGGCCATTCCGGCCGATGACAACAGCGTCGATATCGTGCTGATGTTTAAATCGCTGCACCATGTGCCCATGCAGCATATGGATCAAGCCTTGGGCGAAATCGCCCGCGTGCTCAAGCCGGGCGGTCTGGCCTGGATTTCGGAGCCGGTCTATGCCGGCGACCTGAACGAGGTGTTCAAGCTCTTCCACGATGAGAAAGTGGTGCGTGAAGCAGCTTTCGCCGCCATCTGCAAAGCTGTGGACGATGGCCGGCTGTTGCTGGAGCAGGAACACTTTTTCGACACCCGCAGCTTCTTCGAGAATTTTGCGCAGTTCGACCAGCGCATGATCCAGGTCACCCACTCCAACCACCAGCTTTCGCCGGCCTTGTACCAGCAGGTACGCGAGAAGTTCGAATCTTTCCTGACACCTGACGGGGCGACTTTCCTGAATCCGCAACGGGTCGACCTGCTACGCAAGCCGACTTGAACGCTTTCAGCCGCAGGAGGCCTGGCGGATGGTACCGAGATTGAGCTTGACGCCTTTCTTCATCTTGCCGATGACGTGCATCTCGCAGGCCTTGCAGTCGAACTTGAGGATCAGCTTTTCGCTGCCGTTCATCAGCGTCATCGGATCCGGCTTCAGGTGCTTCACTTCCTTCGGGCACAGGTTGAAGCTGTAGCGCAGGCAGTGGCGGGTGATCATCAGCGACACCATGCCCTTCTCGTTGCCGGCCTCGTAGGCTTCCTCGATCAGCTTGACGCCATGTTTCTCGTAGAACTGGCGGGCCTTGGCGTTGAAAACGTTACCGAGGTAGGTCAGTTCGTCCTGCGGGTAGGGCACCGGATCGGCAGCCGGCTGGGCGCGCGGCGGGCGCCGGTAGCTGGCCGCACGGGCGGCTTCGAGCTGCTCGGTCGCTTCGCGGCGCAGCGCATTGACGGCGCCGACCGGCAGGAACCAGGCCTGCGCCAGCTTCAGTTCGACCGGCTCGGCGACGAACATGGTGTTGCCGAATTTGCCGAGGTTTTCCCTTAGCTTGGCTAGCGCCTGTTCCGCGTTCTGCGCCAGCTCGCTGCCGATCTTGTCGCTGCGTGGTAGTTCGGCGCTGGCGCTGACACCGTCCTCGTCGGTCAGGGTCAGCACGAAGGCGGTGTCGGTTTCCGTAAGTACCGGCTTGACCGATACACGGCGGTCGGCCGAATCCTTCTCCAGTGCCCGTTCGAATTCCTGGTCGCGGTTGCGGAACAGGGTGGCGCCTTCGGTCAGTTCTTCCGGCATCTCGGCCGGGAACAGCTTGTCGCC
>CAZDRS010000256.1:0-3847 GCA_964507585.1 uncultured Dechloromonas sp. | reverse complement strand
TGCTGGGCGACCACGTACAGCAAAAGGGCTCGCAGGTCGATCCGGACAAGACCCGTTTCGATTTCGTGCATAACCAGCCGCTGACCGACGAGGAAATCCGCCGCGTCGAAAACATCGTCAATGCCGAAGTGCTGGCCAACACCGCCACCGAATGCCGCGTCCTGCCCATCGCCGAGGCCCAGAAGCTGGGCGCGATGATGCTCTTCGGCGAAAAATATGGTGACGAGGTGCGCGTCCTCGATATCGGTTCCTCGCGCGAATTGTGCGGCGGTACCCACGTCGGCCGCACCGGCGACATCGGCATCTTCTCGATTACTGCCGAAGGCGGCGTTGCCGCCGGCGTGCGTCGGGTCGAGGCGGTCACCGGCGACAATGCGCTGCACTACATGCAGGAAATGGAAAGCGCCCTCGGTGGCGTCGCCGGTACCCTCAAGGTGCTGCCCAAGGACGTACATGGCCGCGTGCTGGCCGTCCTCGACCAGGTCAAGAAACTGGAGCGCGAACTGGCTGCCCTCAAGGGCAAGCTGGCCTCGGCCCAAGGCGACGATCTGGTCAGCCAGGCCATCGACATCAAGGGGGCCAAGGTGCTGGCCGCAACGCTGGAAGGTGCCGATGTCGCCGCCCTGCGCGAGACCATGGACAAGCTGAAGGACAAGCTGAAGTCGGCCGCCATCGTGCTGTCGTCGGTGGTCGATGGCAAGGTGACGCTGATCGCCGGCGTGACGGCCGACCTGACCGGCAAGGTCAAGGCCGGCGAACTGGTCAACCTGGTCGCCCAGCAGGTCGGCGGCAAGGGTGGTGGTCGTCCGGACATGGCACAAGCCGGCGGCACCCAGCCGGAAAACCTGCCGGCGGCATTGGCCTCGGTGCCGGCCTGGGTAGACGGCAAGCTGTGAGAGCCGTTCTGGCGCTGATGCTGGTTTGGGTGGCGGGGCAGGGCCTCGCCGCCGAACTCGACCGTACGCCGGTCGAGGCTACGACAGCGGATGGCCAGAAGGTGCGCCTGTTTCCGAACGGGCGCTGGGAGTTCGCCGATGCTGCCAAGGCGGCACAAGCACAGAAAATTGCTGCCGGGTATCCGGAAAATCAGACGCGTCCTATCGAGGCCCAGGGCGGTCTGTTGGGTGTCGGGCGCACGCTGATGCCTGGTGACAAGGATTACAACCGCGGTTCGCTGAACCCCAAGCTGCGCTGATCAGCGCAGGAGTCGGTCGCTGGCGACCGATTCACGGATAAATTCCCCTTCGATGACATCGCTGCCGGTGCTTGCCGTGGCGCTGCTTCGGCGCAACTCGGCTTCGACCTGGCGCATTTGCTTGCGTAGAGTCCTGGTCTTCCACCACAGCCAGCCGCCTAGGCATACCCCCAGCACGGCAACGACGGCCAGGGCGACCAGCGAGAACATGAAGGCGAGGATCAGGAAGGCCGCACTGAGCAGAAAAGCGATGATCTTGGCGAGCGGCCCCCGCGGCGGCTGGCCGAGTGCGCTGTGTCCGAAGGGCGAGTATTGCCGTTGGCTGTTCATGTCGTGTTAGGCGTGAAGTGACACTGGGAGTATAGGCTGGGCCATCGTCACGGCTTGTCGTGCGGCTGTGGCGGTTTTGTAACGCTTATTGCCCGGGTTTTTCCTGGACGATTTCGTTGGCCCATTGCAGTGCCTGGGTTTGTGCCCGGTTGATGGCCTTCGGGCCGAGGCCCGGCAATTCGGCCAGGGCGGAGCTCAATTCAGCCAGGTTGCCGCTTTCGCTGCTTTCACTGATGCGGAGCAGGGCGCCGAGCGGGCCGCTGCCGGCGCACAGCGCATCGCGGACGTCGGCGGCGATGCCGAGCGGCGCGACAATGTCGGCAATCGGCTGCCCGACCAGCACGGGCATCAGCGACATGATGCCGGCCATGAAGGCGCGGTCGGCCAGGCTGCTGTCGCCCGGGCGCCATTCGCCGGCCAGCAGTTCCATCAGGCGGCCACGGGTAGCCGCCATCTGCAACAGCGGGTTTTCCGTCGGGTTCTGGCCGCCGGAGGCGAAGACCAGCAATTGCAGCCAGCGTTGCAGCTGGCGGCGGCCAAGGACGGTGATGGCATGGCCGACCGAGGTGATGTGCTCGGTGCAGCCGGCGCCAACCGAGTTGGTCATGCGCAGCAGGTTGATCGTCAGGCCGGGCTCCGGCTTCAGTGCGGCTTCCAGTTCGCTGGTTTCGGCATCGCTCAGGAGCAGGCCCATCAGCTTCATCAGCGACAACTGGGAGTGATCCAGCTTCTTGCCGGCGATGATCGTTGGTTTGGCGAAGTAATACCCCTGGAACAGGCTGAAGCCGAGTTTCAGGCATTGCTCCATCTGTTCGCGGGAATCGACTTTCTCGGCCAGCAAAACCTTGCCCATCGGCTTCAGTTTCATGGCCAGTTGCATCAACTGGACACGCGATAACGGCTGAATATCGACCTTGACGATCTCGACGAGGGCGAGCAATCCGGCAAATTCCGGTTGGAGCTGAATCAGGTCGTCGAGGGCCAGGGTAAAGCCGGCGGCCTTCAGTGCAGTACAGCGTTCGATGACGGCCGGAGTGGGCGGTACCGTTTCGAGGATTTCGAGTACCACCGCATGGCGCGGCAGGAGTTCCAGCATGTCGCTGAACAGGAATTGCTCATCGACGTTGATGAAGCCGCGATGGCTGCCGAGGGCCGCTTCGACACCCAATTCGGTGAAGGCGTTGGCGATGACCGTGGCCGTCGCCTGAACGCCATTGGTGATTTCAGCGAAGTTGCGGCTGCCGCTGCGGAACAGCAATTCGTAGGCGTGCAACCGCTGCTCGCGATCCAGGATGGGTTGGCGCCCCAGGAAAAGCTGTTCGGCGGCTGCTTCGCTCACGAAAACTCCTTAAAACGGTAGCTGGATGCCCGGCCAGACGGCGTTCAGGGCTTGCCGGAAGCCGTCCTGAATGCGCTCCAAGGCCGCTGCATTGTCAGCCTCGAAACGCAGAACGACGACCGGCGTGGTGTTCGACGGGCGGGCCAGCCCGAAGCCGTCAGGATACTCGACGCGGACACCATCGATGGTAATGATTTGCTCGGCGCCGTCGAATTTGCCGTTCGCCTTCAGCTTGTCGATCAGCGCGAAGGGTTCGCCTTCGGCCATCTTGATGTTCAGTTCCGGGGTCGACGGGGCGTTCGGCAGGTTCTTCAGTAGCGGGTTGGCGTCGGCTGCCTTGCTCAGGATTTCAAGCAGGCGGGCGCCGGTGTACAGGCCGTCGTCGAAGCCGTACCAGCGTTCCTTGAAGAAAGTGTGGCCGGACATCTCGCCGGCCAGCGGGGCGCCGGTCTCCTTCAGCTTGGCCTTGACCAGCGCGTGGCCGGTGTTCCACATCAGCGGCACGCCACCGTGTTGCCTGATCCACGGGGCGAGCAGGCGCGTGCATTTGACGTCGTAGATGATCTGGCCGCCCGGTACCCGCGACAGCACGTCGGCGGCGAAGAGCATCAGCTGGCGATCCGGGAAGATGATCTCGCCATCCTTGGTGACCACCCCGAGGCGGTCGCCGTCGCCGTCGAAGGCGATACCGATCTCGGCGTCGGTTTCCTTGAGGGCCTTGATCACGTCGGCCAGGTTTTCCGGCTTGGACGGATCGGGGTGGTGATTCGGGAAGTTGCCATCCACTTCGCAATAGAGCGGCACGATATCGCAGCCCAGGCGCTTGAACAGTTCCGGGGCGATCGCACCGGCCACGCCGTTGCCGCAATCCATGACGATCTTCATCGGGCGGGCCAGCTTGATGTCGGAAACGATTTTCTCAACGTACGCGGCCTTGATGTCGGCCGAGCGGCGCTGACCCTGGCCGTGCTTGAGGTTGCCGG
>CAZDRS010000255.1:0-3848 GCA_964507585.1 uncultured Dechloromonas sp. | reverse complement strand
GGGTGGCGCCTTCGGTCAGTTCTTCCGGCATCTCGGCCGGGAACAGCTTGTCGCCTTCGGCGCGGTTGATGCGCATGCCCATCACGTCGCCGTTGGCGTCGTGGAAGCAGACGCCGTCGCCGTTGTGGAAAACCTGGTCGCTATTGACCACGATCCAGCCGTCGCCGATCTCGGTCACTTCGCCGATCAGTTCGCCGACGAAGGCCGGCGTGTCGAAGGCGCCGATGTCGTCCTGGCGGCCGCCGGCGAAGTAGTCGGTATAGCCGCGGTTGAAGGTCTTGTCCGGCTGCGGCGCGAAGGTGTAGGTGCTGCGGCCAATGGAGGCGCGGCTGTATTGCGGGTTGGCGGCGATGATGTCGTCGAGCAGTTGGCGATAGTGCGCCGTGATGTTCTTGACGTAGGACAGATCCTTCAGCCGGCCCTCGATCTTGAACGAGCTGACGCCGGCTTCCACCAGGGCCAGTAGGTTGTCGGTCTGGTTGTTGTCCTTCATCGACAGCAGGTGCTGGTTCTCGGTGATGACCTTGCCCTTCTCGTCGACCAGCGTGTAGGGCAGTCGACAGGCCTGTGAGCATTCGCCGCGATTGGCGCTGCGCCCGGTGTGGGCATGGCTGATGAAGCACTGGCCGGAATAGGCCACGCACAGCGCGCCATGCACGAAGTATTCGAGGGCCAGCGTCGTCGCCTCGGCCACCTGTTTGATCTCGGCGATGCTCATCTCGCGGGCCAGCACGATCTGCGAGAAGCCGGCGTCTTCGAGGAACTTGGCCTTGGCCGGGTTGCGGATGTCGGTCTGCGTGCTGGCGTGCAACTGGATGGGCGGCAGGTCGAGTTCAAGCAGGCCCATGTCCTGGACGATCAGCGCATCGGCGCCGGCTTCGTACAGTTGCCAGGCCAGTTGCCGGCTGTCTTCGAGTTCCGAATCGTGCAGGATGGTGTTCAGCGCAACGAAAACCTTGGCCCGGTAGCGATGGGCGAAATCGCACAGGCGTTGGATATCGGCGACATCATTGCCGGCGCCATAGCGGGCGCCGAAGGAGGGGCCGCCGATGTAGACGGCATCGGCGCCATGCTTGATGGCTTCGATGCCGAAATCGGCGTTTTTGGCCGGGGCGAGCAGTTCGAGCGGGTGTTGAATGCGGGTCATGGCGCTTAGTACGCAAAACGCGGGGCAAGTTCTTCGATATTGAACTCGCGCAGGATGGCTTCGGCCCGTTCGCGGGCGTTTTTGCGCGGATGATTGCGCCTGGTGGCGATGATCAGCTCGTTCTTCATCGAATGTTCCCAGCCGACCAGCTCGGTGACCGTGACGTCGTAGCCGTGCGATTCGAGCAGCAGGCAGCGCAATACGTTGGTCAGGTGGCTGCCCAGTTCGCGGGTGTGGATGGGGTGTCGCCACAGTTCGGACAGCGGGGTCTTGCCCAGCGATTCGTTCTTTTTGGCGCGCATCGCGGCGGCCACTTCGGCCTGGCAGCAAGGAACGAGGACGATATGGCGGGCGTTGCGCGTCAGGGCGAAACGGATGGCGTCGTCGGTGGCCGTGTTGCAGGCGTGTAGCGCGGTGACGACATCCACCGTGGCCGGCAGGTCGGCCGACGACAGCGAATCCTCGACTGTGCACGCCATGAAGCGCATACGCGGAAAGCCCAGCCGGGCGGCCAGTTCGCGTGATTTATCGACCAGCTCGGCGCGGGTTTCGATGCCGATGATCTCGCCGCTGGCACGCTCCTTGAAATAGAGGTCGTACAGGATGAACCCGAGATAGGATTTTCCGGCACCGTGATCGACCAGCGTTTCCGCATTTTCGAGCAGCGGTTCGATGAACTGGTACAGGTGATAGACCTGTTTGAGCTTGCGCCGGGTGTCCTGGTTGAGCTTGCCGTCGCGCGTCAGGATGTGCAATTCCTTCAGCAAATCAATGGATTGGCCGGGACGGATTTCCGGAATGTCGGCGGGGGTGTTCTGCTTTTTCATAGGCGTGATTATCGCATTCAAAGTTCTATGACTTTTGTGTCAACCGAATCGAAATTGCGTCGTTATTAGGCTCATGGTGATCAATCACCGTACTTCAACGGAGAGTTAGAAATGGGCAGTCTGAGCAACGAATCCTTCGAACAATTCCTGGATTCCCTGAAGAAAGCCGGTATCACGATTTCCAACGAGGCTGAGTTGCGCGAGCGCTTGGCAGAAGCACAACGCTGGCGTTTTGCCTTCCAGACCCTGGCGGCCAACGGCAAGACCATCGGTATCTGCTTCGAAGATCATTCCGAAGGCCGCAACGGTGCCGAAATTGATCGCGCATTCAGCGAATTCCAGTTTTCCGAAAAGACCAAGGCAGTTTTCTCTGCCAGCTTGAAGCACTAAAAGAATATCGATATATTTCCACACGCAGCTTTCGCCTGTCGCGATCGCGGTGGGCAAAAAGGACGGGCGCCGAAATGGCGCCCGTTTTGCATTTGGGTAAACGGCCTGATCAAGCCCTCTTGGCCCACCTAGCTGTTTCCGATGACCAGCTCCTGTAGGAAAACATCTCGAACCTGCAGTTTTCGGGGGAGCTTCTTGTTTAGTGCCGTCAGTATTTGCGTCCGGACTTCGGCGGGTGGTGGGCGTTGTGAGCCCGTGTAGGCCTCCGACAATACCGAATTGACCACGGAAGTCAGCAAAGCCTGACGTTGCTGAAGCCCCTTTTCCTGTTCGGGATCAACCAGCAGGCTCAAGGTGCACAAAACGTTGTTGTTGTCTCCGGCCAGGAGTCTGGTTTTAACGCTGACGTAGACATCCTTCTCCTCCTTATCGTCCGGGAAAAAGACGTTGAAGGTAATCAGGGCCGCCGAAATCAAGGCGACTGAAGCGAGGGCAATCCAGTATCGGCGCAGCCAAAGGCGTTCGCTGCCTTGACGCCCCGACTTCGGATGCTTGAGGTGGGTTCGCTTGTGGGTGGGAGGGCGTACCTGCATGCGAGCAAAAAATTACATAAAATGGCAATATATCAAAAATTTGCAATTTTGTGGCTTGCTTGCTTTGTACTGTGCGATCCTTGAGTGGATCGCATTATTACCCGAGGAGAACGCGATGAGCGATGTACCGAAAGAGTCTCAAGAATCCAAACCAAGTCCCAAGAATTTTGACAAGTTGACCTTGGTGATTGCAGCAGCAGCTTTGATCTTCTCAATCGCCAATACGGTTTTGTTGGTATTGAATCCGACGGCCAAGAAAGTCGAACAGTTCAATGAAGAGATGAAATCGGAGGTTGCGGAGAGCGTAAACGTCATTCATAAAAAGATAGATGGCCTGCGCAGTGCCGAAATGGAGTGGCAATCAGTGTTAAAGAAAGCCAGCGCCAATCCTGATGCCGTCTATAAGGTTGTGAATACGAAAGATGGATTTTTGACGCTGACTGAAATTAGCGGCACTAATCCGGGTGGCGACAAGTAATCGACGATCGCGGATTCACTGAGTGATTCCATGGAAAATAAACAGGGCGCCGTTTGGCGCCCTGTTGGTATGCAGCGTTTGCGGAAAACCGCAAATGCGTGATCAGCGGGTGATCGGCTTGTAGCGGATGCGCTTCGGCTTGGCACCTTCCTCGCCCAGGCGCTTCTTCTTGTCCTCTTCGTATTCCTGGTAGTTGCCCGGGAAGAAAGTCCATTGCGAATCGCCTTCGGCGGCCAGGATGTGCGTGCAGATGCGGTCGAGGAACCAGCGGTCGTGCGAGATGACCAGCGCGCAGCCCGGGAATTCGAGCAGGGCGTCTTCCAGCGCGCGCAGGGTTTCGACGTCGAGGTCGTTCGACGGTTCGTCGAGCAGCAGCACGTTGCCGCCGGCCATCAGCGTCTTGGCCAGGTGCA
>CAZDRS010000254.1:0-3873 GCA_964507585.1 uncultured Dechloromonas sp. | reverse complement strand
GCATCATCACCTACAAGCTCGCCGCGCACGCCGCCGACCTGGCCAAGGGCCACCCCGGCGCGCAGATCCGCGACAACGCGCTGTCCAAGGCGCGCTACGAATTCCGCTGGGAAGACCAGTTCAACTTGGGCCTCGACCCGGACAAGGCGCGCGAATTCCACGACGAGACCCTGCCCAAGGAATCGGCCAAGGTCGCCCACTTCTGCTCGATGTGCGGCCCGCATTTCTGCTCGATGAAGATCACGCAGGATGTGCGCGATTTCGCGGCAGCGCAGGGGTTGAACGAAACCGAGGCCCTGGAGAAGGGCATGGAAACCAAGGCGGTCGAGTTCGTGAAGACCGGTGCCGAGATTTATCACAAGGTGTGATTTCCGAGCGACTGAACCTGAAGCGGGCTGCGGCCCGCTTTTTTGTTGGTGGCAGCGCTTTTACTCGCATTTACCGTCGCCTAACTCCTATTTACCGGGCCGGGAGGGAAGATTCGTCCTGTTGCTGACGGCGCTTGCCGTCGGTTTATTCGAATGAAAGGACAAGACGGTGCAGATGATTTCCCGAGGCAATATTTGGCGTTTTGTGGCCGTTGCCACATTGACCTTGGCCCTGCAGGTCGTGGCTCATGCGCATGGTGGTGAGCCTGCCGGTGGCCCGCGGGGCGATCCGTTGCCGCCTCACCTGGGCGGGCTCAACCTGAGCGAGGCTCAGCGTGACAAGATTTTCGAGATCATGCATGCCCAGGTACCGGTGCTACGCGACAAGGGCAAGGTGGTGCAAAAGGCGGAGGCTGATCTGCGGGCGTTGGTGCAGTCGCCGGAATATACCGAAGCCAAGGCGCGGGTGCTGGTCGATGGCGTGGCGCGTAGCATGGCCGAACTGTCGCTGGCGCACATCAAATCCGAGCGTCAGATCTACGAATTGCTGACGCCGGAGCAGCGCAAGCAACTGGCGGCTCGCAAGCCACCCATGGAAGGGCTGGGCGGGCATCATTCCGGGGCGCATGGCGATGCCTGCATGCCGCCAAATCCCAATGGGCGCTGAGCGGCCATTATGCATAGCTGGCCGACTGGGCGGCTCGTGTATCGAGTGGCGGATTGGGTAGCGGAAGCCAAAGCATGACGGTCGTGCCGAGGCCCAATTCGCTTTCCAGTTCGATCTGCCCGCCATGTGCGGAGACAACCTCCTTGGCCAAGGCCATGCCCAGGCCGGTACCCGGCAGGTTGCAGGAGCGGTCGGCGCGGAAAAAGCGCTCGAAGACGCGGGCGAGGTCATTGCTGGACATGCCGATGCCGTGGTCGCGGACGACGATCCCGATCTGCTCGTGTTTCTTGTGCTGGCGGTAGCGAATCGATACCTCGATGTCGCCGCCGTCGGGAGAGTATTTGCGGGCGTTGGAGAGGATGTTGAGCAATGCCTGTTGCAATTTCGGCGGGTCGGCAGCGATCAAGGGTAGCCCGCCCGGCAGGTCGAGTTTCAATTGGGTGCCCAGGTCATCCACGCTCATCGCATTAACCGAATCACGGATGATTTCTTCGAGCGCCACCGGGCGCAGCTCGAAAATTTTGCCACCGCGTGCCTCGATGCGGGCGAGGTCGAGTAGTTCGTTGATCAGGCCGGTCAGGCGCTGGGTTTGCCGGTGAATGGTATCCAGCATCAGCTTGGTTTTCTCGCGATCGAATTCACGCAGGCGCAGCAGTTCGATAAAGCCGAGGATGCTGGTCATTGGCGTGCGCAGTTCGTGTGCGGCGGTGGACAGGAAGTCGCTCTTCATCCGGTCGACATCGGTTTCGCGGGTGACATCGCGCATGTAGATGATGCGAATCTTCCCTTCGTCGTGGCTGTGTGCGCTGATTTGCAGTGTTCGACGATCCGGTTTGGCCAGGAAAAGCAACGGGCTGGTCGGTGTGTCGTTAGCGCCGGCTGGCTGCATGTCGGGGAAAAGCTGCTTGGGGTCGGCCTGCTCGGCAAGCCGGGCCATCAGGCCATCCCAAGTGGTGCCGGTAGCGTTGTCGATGCCGGTCAGTTGCGCAAAAGCCGGGTTGGTGAAGGTGATTTTTCCACTGGCGTCGAAATAGGCGATGCCATCCGGGCTGAGTGCCTGGATCAAGTCCAGTTGTGCCATCAGTGCGACGATGCGGTTCTTGGCCTCGACGCGCTCGGTGACGACCTGGACGCTGCCGACCACCCTGAGCACCTGGTCATTCGCGTCGTATTCGGCGATGCGGCCCCGGTCGTGCACCCAGATCAGGGAACCGTCCTTGCAGCGCATGCGATGTTCCGACCGATAGACATCGGTTGTGCCGTCGATCAATGCTTGTAGGCTGGCCCAGACGCCAGCCCTGTCTTCTGGGTGAATCTGCGCCGAATAGGCGTCAATGTTGTCGCTAATTTCGCCCTCGGCAAAGCCCAGCATGCGATACCACTCGGCATTGTGAACAACTTTCCCGGTTTTCACCTGCCAGTCCCAGATGCCTTCCTGGGTTGCCGCCATGACGTCGCGCAGGCGCGCTTCGCTCTCGACTACCCGTTGCTGCGCCAGGACGACGTCGGTAATGTCATGGGCGATGATCAGGATCTGCTGGCTACCGTCGGCATCCTTGAATGGATGCTTGATTGACTTGAAATGACGGGTTTCGCCCGAAACTGGATCGCGATTGTCTTCGAAGGCAGTTTCAGTCTGCCCTCGTGCCATGATCTCCTGTTCGTTACGGCGAAAACGCTCGGCCATCTCGGCAGGGACGCCAAAATCGCCGTCGTGCTTGCCCTTCATGGCTTCCGGTGTCGTGTTGTAAAGACGGGCGAGGGCCTGGTTGCAGAGCAGGAAACGGCCATCTGCGTCCTTGAGCAGGATGGCGTCGGGTATTTCGTTGAAGGCAGTTTGGTACAACGCCAGTTCGCGCTCGACCCGGGCAAGCCTTTCGGTCAAGGGCTCCGGGGGGGCGGACGGGTTCATGGTCGAACGAATACGAATTTTTTGTCGGTGAGCCAGGGATAAACTCCGGTTGTCGCGTTGGGCAGAGGACGTGATATTGCTGTAAATATGTATATTGCGTTAATTCGTAAAAATGTCAATTCAATTATAAATCTGGCATGGCGTGTTGCTGGTTGATGAGGTGTTTTTAATGGAGTGTCGTTCGGGTTGTGGTGCTTGTTGCATAGCGCCTTCGATCTCGTCCTTGAACAAGCCGGCCGGCGAGCCCTGTCGCTATCTCGATGGCGCGCTGCGCTGCACGATTTTCGGTCGCCCCGAGCGGCCGTCGTGCTGTGCCGGCCTGCAGCCTTCGCTGGAGATGTGCGGCAACTCGCGTGAAGCAGCCTTGCGCTGGTTGGCCGACCTGGAGGCGCTTACCCGCCCGGGATAGTAGAATGCGGCCTCCCCAACCCGGCTGCACTCCATGGATCCGATTCTTCTCCTGAAAGCCCTTGTTCTCGGCATTGTCGAAGGGCTGACCGAATTTCTCCCCATCTCGTCGACCGGTCATCTGATCCTGGCTGGCGATCTGCTCGATTTCAACGACGATCGCGGCAAGTTGTTCGAAATTGTCATCCAGTCCGGCGCCATTCTGGCGGTGGTCTGGGAGTATCGCGCGCGTTTGCTCAAGGTGGCGTGCGGTGCGACCAGCGATCCGGCGGCGCAGAAATTCATCCTCAACCTGTTCGTCGCCTTCCTGCCGCTCGCCATCCTCGGCCTGGCCTTCGGCAAGGCGATCAAGGCCAACCTGTTCAACCCGATTGCCGTGGCGACGACCTTCATCGTCGGCGCGCTGGTCATCCTGTGGGCGGAGCGGCGCGAGCACAAGATTCGCATCCAGGCGGTCGAGGAAATGAGCATTGCCGATGCCTTCAAGCTCGGCATCGCCCAGGCCTTCGCGCTGATTC
>CAZDRS010000253.1:0-3875 GCA_964507585.1 uncultured Dechloromonas sp. | reverse complement strand
CGTCGTCGGAGCGGATCTTGCGGTCGGCCGTGTAGCGGTTGATCATCGAATCCATATTGCCGGCGGTGACGCCGAAGAACAGGTTCGGTTTGCCGAGCTTTTGGAAGGCGGCCGCGGAATGCCAGTCCGGCTGGCTGATGATGCCGACGCGGAAACCCTGCGCTTCGAGCAGACGCCCGATCAGCGCCATGCCGAAACTGGGGTGGTCGATGTAGGCATCGCCGGTAATCAGGATGATGTCGCAGGAATCCCAGCCCAACGCGTCCATTTCGGCACGGGACATGGGAAGGAAGGGCGCCGGGCCAAAGCGGTGCGCCCAGAACTTGCGATAGCCGAACAGCGGGCGCGGCGACTGATGGGAAGACAGTTGATTCGAACTCATGCGATATTTTACCCGAGAGGGCCGACGGGCATGGCATACTCGCCGTTCCCAAGCACCTTCACCTCTTGCGCGACCATGAATTTACCCACACGCGAACAGGCTGGCGTCCTGATTGTTTCCGTCAGCGGCCGCATAGACCACAACGCGAGCGAAGAGTTCACTCAAGCTCTGGATCCCTTGCTCGCCGTTTGTGCCCAGGGCCGCCCCGCCCTGCTGCTGGACTTCTCCGGCGTCGAGTACATCAGCAGCGCCGGCTTGCGCGTGTTGATGATGGCTTCCCGGCGCGCCAAGGCACAGCAGGGCGTATTTGCCATTGCCGCCCTGCAACCCATGGTGCAGGAGGTGTTCGCCATCAGCCGCTTCAACCTGATCGTTCCCTGCTACGCCTCGGTGGACGCCGCCTGCAAGGTTATCGGCGCATGAAGGAAATCGTGTTCTGGGGAACGCGCGGCTCGCTGCCGGTTTCGCTGACCCACCGCGATGTGCGTGACAAGATCACCGGTGCCCTGATCGCCGCCAACGGCAAGACCTTCAAGACGCGGGCGGCGCTCGATGAATTTGTCGACAAACTGCCTTTTGCCATCAACGGTACCTTTGGCGGCAATTCAAGTTGTGTCGAGATCGTCGGCGACGGGCCGGAACATTTCATCTGCGACATGGGGAGTGGTGCCCGGCCGCTTGGCCAGGCCAAGATTGCCCAGTTCGGCGTGCCGAATCCGCAGACTTACCATATCTTCATTTCCCACTTGCACTGGGATCACCTGATGGGCTTTCCGTACTTCATGCCCATGTACATCCCAGGCAACCGTATCGTCATCCACGGCTGTCATGCGCAGATGGAAGCATCTATCCGCCAGCAGATGCAGGCCCCGAGCTTTCCGGTCGATTATTCGCAGGCCGGCGCACAAATCGAGTTCGACCTGATGACGCCCGACAAGGCGCATTACATTGCCGGCATGAACGTAACGCCGAAGCTGCAGCAGCATGTAGGCGACTCCTACGGCTACCGCTTCGAAAGTTTGACGCGCACGGTGGTTTATTCGACCGATTCCGAGCACAAGCTTGATGCGCCTGCCGAGCACGATGCCTTCGTCAAGTTTTTCGCCAAGGCCGACCTGGTCATTTTCGATGCCATGTACTCGCTGGCCGAAGCCGTGTCGGTGAAGGCCGACTGGGGGCATTCGAGCAACATTGTCGGCGTCGAATTGTGTCAGGCAGCGGCAGCCAAGCGCCTGGTGCTCTTTCACCACGAGCCGATGCACGACGACAAGCAGTTGTCGCGCCTCGTGGCCGAAACCCGGCGCCTTGAACAAATTACCCGCGGCAGCCAGGCTCCGCTCGAAATCATCTCGGCTTACGACGGGCTGCGCATCACGCTGTGAAACGCCTGTCCGGGATGCTGCTTGCTGTGATCCGCGCCGGACACGGCCGGGCCTTCCCCTTGCTTTTGCTGGCCCTGGCAGCCGGCTTGCTCGGCCATGTCGACAACCTGCCCCTGCTCAGCGTACGCGAGGCCCAGTTCGACCACTACCAGCGTTTGATGCCGCGGGTTCGCGACAGCGAGCCGGTTGTCGTGGTTGGCATAGACAGCCAGAGCCTGGTCAAGCATGGCCAATGGCCTTGGCCGCGCGACCTGATCGGCCGGCTGGTGGACAGGATCCAGGCCGGCAAACCGCTGGCGGTGGGTATCGACATCGTATTTGCCGAACGCGACCGTTACACCCCGGAAATCCTGGGCAAGCATTTTCCCAACCTGGATGCCACGACACTGGCGGCCTTGCCCGACCCCGACCAGCAGTTGGCGCAGGCGTTTGCCGGGCAGCCCGTGGTGTTGGCGGCGGTCGGCCTCAGCCGTGCGTTGCCCGGTGCACGCCAGCCCATTCGGCCGCTGCCGGTTTATGAGCTGAATGGCGAACGCGACCGGCAACTGCCGCATTTCGTCAGCGCCCTGGTCAGCCGGCCGCAACTGGAGAAGGCCGCAGCCGGCGAAGGCCTGATCAACAGCAACCCGGAACTGGCCGAGGCCGACAGCCAGCGTGGTGTGTTGCGGCAGGTTCCGACGCTGGCCTTCGTCAACGACCTGCCGATGCTCTCCCTGCCCCTGGAAATGCTGCGCATCGCGCTGGGTGACGGCGGCAGCGTTCGTGTCGGCGATCGGCCAAACGGCATGCAGTCGATTGCCATCGGCGACTACCGCCTGCCGGTGCTGGCGAGCGGCGAACTGCTGCTGCATTTCGGTCACGCCAGTTCGAGCTATTACCTCTCGGCGGCCGACGTCTTGGCTGGTGTGCATCCGCCGGAATTGTTCAATGACCGCTTCGTGCTGATCGGTTTCAACAGCACGGGCCTGCAAGATCGCATCGTGACACCGCTCGGCGAAAGCTTGCCGGGGGTCGATATCCACGCCCAGGTCATCGAAAGCCTGCTCACCGGCCAGGCCCTGCAGCGCCCATACTGGCTGCCGTATCTGGAAATGGGCATCCTGCTGGCCTGCGGCCTGGGGTTGATCGGCATCCTGCCGATACTCCGTGCCCGCTATGCGGTGCTGTGCTTTGCGCTGTTGTCGTTGCTCATCTTGGCTGGCGGTTACCTGGCATTCCAGGCCGGGCGCTACCTGTTCGATGGTGCTTCGCTGCTGCTCCTGCTCTCGCCCTCCTTCATCTCGCTGCTCGGTAACACCCTGATTACTGCCGATGCCCGGCGGCGCCTTGCCGAGAGCCAATTGCAGCAAAGCCGCGAGGAGGCAGCGCGGGTCAATGGCGAACTCGATGCGGCCAAGCGCATCCAGATGGGGCTTCTGCCGGATACGACGGCACTTTTCGCTGATGAACGCCGCTTCGCGGTCGGCGCCCTGCTCGAACCGGCACGGGCTGTCGGCGGCGACTATTACGACTGCTTCCTGCTCGACGAGCGCCGCCTGTGCCTGGCCATCGGCGATGTTTCCGGCAAGGGCGTGCCGGCCAGCCTGTTCATGGCCATCTCGAAAACCCTGACCGGAACGCTGACTCGTCGCAACCCGGAACTGGGCATGGCCTTGCGCGATATCGAGACCGAACTGAACCGCGAAAACCCGGAGTACCTGTTCGTTACGGCCTTTATCGCCATCCTCGATCTCGACAGCGGTGCGATGGAATACGCCTGTGCCGGCCACGATGCGCCGGTGATTTTGCGGGCAGGTAACCTGCTGCGCATCGACACCGACCTCATTGCCGGGCCGCCGCTTTGTGCAGCCGGGAGCTATCCGTTCGAGTCGGCGACTATGCAACTGCAGGCCGGCGACCTGCTCTGCCTGTTTACCGACGGCGTGACCGAGGCCACGAATGGCCGGGAAATGTTCGGGCAGCAACGCCTGCACGAAGCCATCGGCACCTTATCATCGTCGGCGCCACAGGAGGGGGTTGCTGCGCTGCGCGATGCCGTCAGGCGTTTCGAGTCAGGCCATCCGCCATCGGACGACCTGACCGTCATGCTGTTACGCTGGAACGGGCCTAGC
>CAZDRS010000252.1:0-3884 GCA_964507585.1 uncultured Dechloromonas sp. | reverse complement strand
TTTCGATACTTTTGTCATCAGGGGCTGTTTTGTTGGAACGCGTGCTTGGCCGAACCTCATTTTCATTGCTGGCGCTGCTCCTGTCCGGTCAGGCTGCGGCCATCGGCCTCGGCGAGTTGCGTAGCCAGCCGGTTCTCGGCGAAGCCATTCGCCTGGAAGTGGGGTTGCTGGGTGTGGACAAGCAGCGTATCGACGCTTCCTGCTTCCGCCTTGTGTCGCAGCCCGCCGACGATCTGCCCACCTTACGCCGGGCCAGCTTTGGCATACGGCATGGTGCCGATCCGGTTCTGGAAATCCGTTCCGAAGTGCCGCTGCGCGAACCCGTGGTTCAGATGACGGTACAGATTGCGTGTGGCCACGAGATTTCCCGTAGCTACATCTTGATGGCCTCTCCCGTGCGCGAAGTTGCACCGCCAGCGGTGCCGGTGCGCCAGGAACAAATCAGTGAAGAAGTACCGGCCAGGCCGGTCGAGCGGCGCCCGCTCCGGGTGCGTGCACCGCAGCCGGTGGTCGACGAAGCGCCGGTTCGCTTGCGGCCCAGCAAGCCTGCCAGGGCTGCCAAAGCGCCGTTGATGCCGGATCGCCTGGTGTTGTCAGGGGATGATGCCGCCGTCGGCGAACCCTCGCTGCGTCTGGCGACCGAGTTGCTCAGCGCAGCCGTGGCCAAGGATGCGCAGCGCGATATTCTGCGCCTCGAGTACCGGATGTTGATGGCTTTGCACGAGCAGGCCTCCTCGCAGATGGCCGCCGCCGAGAAACTGCGCAACATGGAAGGCGCCCTGGCCGAACTGCAGGCTCGGGCCGGCGAGTTTGCCCAGCGTGTGGAGAAGGATGTCGCATCGCCGGTGACGCCAAATCAGGTACCCGTGCCAGCCCAAGCACCGGTTGCACGGGCGCCGGCCGTGACGCCGCCTCCCGTGCAGCCGAGAACGGTAGCGCCCGGCGCAGCGGCGGAGGAAACACCATGGAGTCTTTACGGCTTGCTCTTGGGGGTGTTACTTGGTCTGGGCGGCTGGTTGGGGTGGCGTCGCTACCGCGAAGGCCAGGAAGCTGCCGCTGCGTACGAGCCGCTCATCGTCGTGCCGGAAATGCGGGTCGACCCCAGGCGCGAGGAAGAGCATGAGGAGCTGGGTGGCATTGACCTCCACGTCGAGCCGGCAGCGATGGGCATGCCCATGCAGGTCGATTTTGAGTTGGAAAACAGTGCTACTGCGGAAGTATCGGCAGAGCCTGCGCCGGTGGTGCCCCATCCGGGAGTTGCGCCGGACTCTGTGTTGTCCATCAACGCCACGACACTGGACGAGCATTTCGAAGCCAACCCGGTCATGGAACTGGCCGACATCATGCTGTCCTTCGGTCGGGTCAAGGGGGCGGCGCAAGCGCTGCAGGAGTTCATCGACCACAATCCCGAAGAGGCTCTGCAGCCCTGGATTCGCCTGATGGATGTCTATCGCATGGCGGGCATGCGTAGCGAATTCGAGGATGTTGCCCGTAACCTGAACCAGCATTTCAACGTCGAGGTGCAGTCATGGGAGGGGGGGGCGCCGGAAACGGTTGGCCCCGAAGGCCTTCCGGTCGGGCCGCGACCGCAATCCCTGGAAGACATGCCGCGCCTGATGAATACGGTTGTCGAGCAATGGGCTTCGGGCGACGTGGTCGGGTATCTGTACCAGTTGCTGCGGGACAACCGCGGCGGCCAGCGGCAGGGCTTTGCCTTGCCGGTCGTCGATGACATTTTGTTCCTGATCGAATTAAAAGAAACCGCCAATCGAATGGAGTGAGACCAATGAGCGAATACGTTGCACCCTTGAAGGACATCCGTTTTGCCATGCAGGAACTGGCTGGCCTGGATCAGGTCGTGGCCCTGCCGGGCTGCGAGGAAGCCTCGCCCGATGTGGTCGATGCCATTCTTGAAGAAGCCGCCAAGTTTGCCGGCGAAGTGCTGTCGCCGCTCAATCGTGTGGGCGATACGAATGGTGCCAAGTGGAAAGATACCGTCGTAACCTCCTCGCCCGGCTTCAAGGAAGCCTATCGCCAGTTTGTCGATAACGGTTGGAATGGTCTCGGTTGTGAGCCGGAGTTCGGCGGCCAGGGCTTGCCGAAGGTGGTGTCGACCGCCGTCAGCGAAATGTGGAAGGCTTCCAACCACGCTTTCTCGCTGTGCCCGATGTTGACCCAGGGCGCCATCGAGGCGCTGACCATTGCCGGTTCCGATGAGCAGAAAGCGGCCTACCTGCCCAACCTGATTTCCGGCGAATGGACAGGCACCATGAACCTGACCGAGCCGAATGCCGGTTCCGACCTGGCTGCCGTGCGCAGTCGTGCCGAACCCGTGGGCGACGGCACCTTCAGGATTTTCGGTCAGAAGATTTTCATTACCTGGGGCGAGCACGACATGACGGACAACATTGTCCATCTCGTGCTGGCTCGTACGCCGAATGCGCCGGAAGGCGTCAAGGGCATCTCGCTGTTCGTCGTGCCGAAGTTCATGCTCAAGGCCGATGGCACGCCGGGCGAGCGCAACGACGTCTATTGCGTGTCGATCGAGCACAAGCTCGGTATCCATGGCAGTCCGACGGCGGTGCTCGCCTTCGGCGACAACGGCGGCGCCATCGGTACCCTGGTCGGCGAAGAGAATCGCGGCCTGGAATACATGTTCATTATGATGAATGCTGCCCGCTTCAACGTCGGCCTTGAAGGCCTGGGCGATGCCGAGCGGGCTTACCAGCGTGCTGTGGCCTACGCCAAGGAGCGTATTCAGGGCACGGAGTTGGGTGTCAAGGGCGGCCCCAAGGTGCCGATCATCAAGCATCCCGACGTGCGCCGGATGCTGATGGCTATGCGTTCCCGTATCGAGGCCATGCGTGCTTTGGCTTACGTGACAGCGGCGGCGCAGGATAACGCCCATTGCAATCCGGATGAGGCGGCGCGCAAGAGCGGCCAGGCTTTCGCCGACCTGATGATCCCGGTGGTCAAGGGCTGGAGCACCGAAAGCGCTATCGATATTGCGTCGCTCGGCGTCCAGGTGCATGGCGGCATGGGCTTCATCGAAGAAACCGGCGCCGCCCAGCATCTGCGCGATGCCCGCATTACCGCTATCTACGAAGGTACGACCGCCATTCAGGCCAATGACCTGATCGGTCGCAAGATTGCCCGCGAGCAGGGTGCCACCATCAAGGCCGTGATCGCCGACATGCGTGCCGATGCGGCAAAGCTGGATGGTGACCTGGCTGGCATCGGGGCACGCCAGCAGGCCGGTATCGATGCCGTGGAAAAGGCTGTCGACTGGATTGTCGTCAACTTCAAGGATCAACCCAAGGCTACGCATGCCGGCGCCGTGCCTTTCCTCTTCCTGCTCGGTATCGTGGCCGGCGGCTGGCAGATGGGGCGTGCGGCGGTTATTGCCCGTAGCCGGCTTGCCGCCGGTGAAACCGATCCGTTCTGGTCGGCCAAATTGGCAACAACCCGCTTCTTCGCCGATCATTTCCTGACCCAGGCAGCCGGCCTGGCCGAGTCCGTGGTGGCTGGTGCAGCAGGGGTTCTGGAGATTGCCGACGACAGTTTCTGAAAATAAAGCTGTTGCCATTCATTCAAAAGCCCGCGAATGTTGTTATAATCGCGGGCTTTTCAACCTTGCCCTACCGCAAACGCATGGCGGAGGGTTCATCCCAAAAGGAGTTTGCATGCGCCATTACGAAATCTGCTTTATCGTCCATCCGGACCAAAGCGAACAAGTGCCCGGCATGGTCGAGCGCTATCGCTCCATCGTAACCACCAAGGGTGGTTCGATCCATCGTCTGGAAGACTGGGGCCGCCGTCAGCTGGCCTACCCGATCCAGAAGATCCACAAGGCCCACTACGTTCTGATGAACATCGAGTGCGAC
>CAZDRS010000251.1:1268-3899 GCA_964507585.1 uncultured Dechloromonas sp. | reverse complement strand
CTCTTGCCCCGGAACAGGGCGATGGTCTTGCCGTGGTTGTTGCGTACCGTGATGTCGTACACGCCGGTGCGGCCGGATGCCGACTGCTCGACGGCTTCCGCCTCCAGCATCTCGCCCTCCTTGGCCGGGGCCAGGAAGTCGATGTGGCAGGCGGAAGCGACGGTGTTCTTGTTGTAGCTGTTGCAGGCATAGGCGAAGGCGGTGTCGGCCAGGCTGAAAATCATGCCGCCGTGGCAGATGTGGTGGCCGTTCACCATGTCGGAACGCACCGTCATAGTGAGCAGCGAAGCGCCCGGCTGGACGCGGACGATCTTGATGCCCAGCGCCTGGGCGGCGTTGTCGCGCGAATACATCGCCTCGGCGGTGGCTTCGGCCAGGGCTTGCGCCTCGGCCGGGCTGAGTTTCGGTTCAGTCATGGATATTCCTTCCGGCAAACACGGCACGCTGGATCAGCGGCGAAATGCGGTAACGATCCTCGCCGTAGCTGGCGCCGAGATGGGCCAGCACGTCGCGGATGGCTGCAACACCGACCTGGTCGGCCCAGGCCAGCGGCCCCTGCGGGTAATTGACGCCAAGGCGCATGGCCTGGTCGGCGCCCTTTTCGGTGCACACGCCCTGATTGACCGCATCGGCTGCTTCGTTGGCCAGCATGGCGACGGTGCGCATGACGACCAGCCCTGGCACATCGAGGAAACGTGAAGCGGCAAAGCCCGTGGCTTGCAGCAAGCCGATTGCCGAGGCAATCGCCGCCGGCTCGCACTGCTCGGCTGCCGCGAAGGCGAGCCGGGTGGCCTTGGCGTAGTCCAGTGCCAGATCGATCAGCACGGTATTGGCGACACCGCTCTCGGTCGCTCGTTGCGTAGCAGAACGGCCGTCGGTGACATAAATCTTGGCAAGGCCGACTTCGGCGACGCGACCGTCGCAATCCGGCGCCCGGGTATAGGAACGCCCCGCATCCTGCAGGCGCTCGACCAGGATTTCCGCCAGCGCCGATTCGCCGAAGACGACGATCTTGCCGGCGGGAGTCTGGGCTGTTTCGGTCTGCGGTTCGGGTTTGACGGCGCCTTCGCGGTAATCGTAGAAGCCGCGGCCACTCTTGCGGCCGTAGAAACCGGCATCGACCAGTTCCTGCTGGATCAGCGAAGGCAGGAAGCGCTGGTCGTTGTAGAAAGCGCGCCACACCGAGTTGGTCACGGCGAAATTGACGTCGTGGCCGATCATGTCCATCAACTCGAACGGCCCCATGCGGAAGCCGCCAGCCTCGCGGCAGCAGGCGTCGATGGTGGCGTAGTCGGCGGCGCCTTCCTGGGCGATGCGCAGGGCTTCGGCGTAGTACGGGCGGGCGACGCGATTGACGATGAAGCCGGGCGTCGACTTGGCATGTACCGCCGTCTTGCCCCAGGCATTGGCCGTGGCGAACAGCGTGTCGGCGACGGCCTTGTCGGTAGCCAGGCCGGAAACGATCTCGACCAGCGCCATCAGCGGCGCCGGGTTGAAGAAGTGCAGGCCGGCCAGGCGCTCCGGGCGCTTCAGCGCGGCGCCGATGGCGGTCACCGAAATCGACGAGGTGTTGGTGCCGAAAATGCAGTCGGGCACCACGATGGCTTCAAGGTCGGCATACAGCTTTTGCTTGGCTTCGAGGTTTTCGACGATGGCCTCGACGACCAGCGCGGCATCGGCCAAGTCGCTCAGTTGGTCGACGGCGATCAGGCGCTCACCGGCCGCTTGCGCGGCCTCGGCGCTCATCTTGCCTTTCTCGGCCAACTTGGCGAACTGGGCGCGGATGCCGACGACGGCACGGGCTGCCGCATCGCTACGGGCGTCGAGCAGTTTGACCGGATGGCCGGCCGCTGCCGCCACCTGGGCGATACCGGCACCCATGGCACCGGTGCCGACCACGGCGATGATGCTTTGTGGAGAGAGAGGTGTGGGCATGGATTCTCTAAAAAGGCTTTGACGCGGATTGTGCGGATTGGACGGATAAAGTCTGATCAGGCAAAACCGGGTTTATCCGATTTGATCTGCCTGATCCGCACAATCCGCGTCAAAAAATAGTTTTTCATTCGCCGGTAAAGTTCGGCGCCCGTTTTTCCATGAAGGCGGCAACGCCCTCGGCGTAATCCGGGCTCCAGCCCAGTTCGCGCATGAAGCTGCCTTCGAAGGACAGTTGCTGCTCCAGCGTGTGGCCCGGCGCGGCGTGCATGGCCTGGCGGGTACGAACCAGGGCCTTGGTCGGCATGGTCGACAACTGCTTGGCCAGCGCATCGATGCGGGCGGCGAAATCGGCGTCCTCGGTGCATTCCCAGATCAAGCCCCATTCGGCAGCCTTGGCGGCCGGCAGCTTGTCGGCGAGCAGGGCAAGGCCCATGGCGCGGGCCATGCCGACGCGCTGCGGCAGGAACCAGGTGCCGCCGGTATCCGGGATCAGGCCGATCTTGGAGAAGGCCTGCAGGAAGGAGGCCGACTGGGTGGCGATCACCAGGTCGCAGGCCAGTGCCACCGAGGCGCCGGCGCCGGCGGCGATGCCGTTGACCGCGGCGATGGTCGGCACGCGCAGGTTCTGCAGGCGCATGACCAGCGGCTTGTAGTTGCGTTCGACGACATTGCCGATGTCCGGCATCTTGCCGTCGA
>CAZDRS010000251.1:0-1168 GCA_964507585.1 uncultured Dechloromonas sp. | reverse complement strand
GCCGCCGACTGGTTGACGAACACGCCGCCGGTCAGGTTGATCGACAGGGCGACCTTGGAACGCATCGTCGCAGCGGTCATGGCGTCGATCACTTCAGCCTTCGTCGAGTAGATGCCGGCCGTCAGGGCGCCATGCGTCGACACGATGCGCTCGGACAGGGCGATGGCGGCGGCGGTGTCGGCCACCTTGACGATGAAGCTGATCGGGCCGAAACGCTCTTCCATGTAGGCGTGCTCGTCGGCGGCATCGCAGGCGAGCAGAACCGGCGTGCGCACGGTGGCTTTCGGGAATTCCGGATTTTCCAGCTTGGTCGAGGCCAGCACGACCTTGCCCAGCGTGCCGCTGTCGGCCATGTCGATGCGCTTCAGCGTATCGGCCGACTGCACGGCGCCGAGCACGGCCAGCGCGACTTCCGGCTTGGACAGGAAGCCGGAAACGGCCTTGGCCAGGTCGGCGCAGACGTCGTCGTAGGACTTGTGGCCGTCTTCGGTATCGATACCGCCGGCCGGCACGAAAATGGCCTGCGAGGTGGTGCACATCTGGCCGGAATAGAGCGACAGCGTGAAGGCCAGGTTGCGCAGCATCGGCTTGTAGGCGTCGGTCGAGTCGATGACGATGTTGTTCACACCGGCCAGCTCGGCATAGACGCGGGCCTGGCGGCAGTTGTCGATCAGCCACTGGCCGAAGACGTTGCCGCCGGTGAAGTCGATGGACTTGACGGCCGGATGGGTGACCAGCTTCTGCGTCGTGGCGCGGTCGGCAGCCACGCACAGGGTGACCAGGTTGGGATCGATGCCATTCTCGGCGAGCACGGCGCGGATGGTGCGCACGGTGATCGCGGCCGGCAGGATGGCGTTGCTGTGCGGCTTGACGATCACGGCATTGCCGGTGGAAAGCGCAGCGAACAGGCCGGGATAGGTATTCCAGGTCGGGAAGGTGCCACAGCCGACGACGACGCCGACACCCTGGCCGACCAGTTCGAAGTGCTTCTTCATCACCAGCGGCGGGTTCTTGCCCTGCGGCTTGTCCCAGACGGTTTCGCTCGGCACGAAGCTTTGCTCGCGATAGGCGTAGGCAACGGCCTCCAGGCCGCGATCCTGGGCATGCGGCGAACCGGCCTGGAAGGCCATCATCCAGCCCTGGCCGGTGGTCATCATCACCGCGTGGG
>CAZDRS010000250.1:0-3962 GCA_964507585.1 uncultured Dechloromonas sp. | reverse complement strand
CGGAACATGATGCGCTTCTCGAGCTGCTGAGCGATCGAATCGGCGATCAACTGGGCATCGGTTTCCGGCTTACGGATTTCCTCGATCGACACATGGACGGGAACGCCCATGATGCGCTGAAGATCCGTACGCAGTTGTTCGATATCCTCGCCCTTCTTGCCGATGACCACACCCGGACGGGCGGAGTAAACGGTGACGCGGGCATTCTTGGCCGGACGCTCGATCAGAACGCGACCAACGGAGGCGTGCGCAAGCTTACGCTTCAAATACTCACGTACCTTGACGTCTTCCTGCAGCATGCCCGGGAAGTCCTTGCTGTTGGCGTACCAACGCGAACTCCAGTTCTTGGTGACGGCCAGACGGAAGCCAGTCGGATGAATTTTCTGTCCCATGGCTCTTCCTTAGTTACCAACGGTCAGATAGATATGGCAGGTCGGCTTACTGATCCGATTGCCACGACCCTTGGCGCGCGCCGTGAAGCGCTTCAGCACCATGCCTTTTTCGACGTAGATGATTTTCACCTTCAGTTCGTCGATGTCAGCGCCGTCGTTGTGCTCGGCGTTGGCGATAGCCGACTCCAGCACCTTTTTGATAATGCCAGCACCCTTGGTCGGGCTGAAGGCCAGGATGTTGAGAGCCTGACCAACCGGCTTGCCGCGCACGAGATCCGCTACCAGGCGGCCTTTTTGCGCAGAGAGGCGTACGCCCCGCAGACTTGCACGAGTTTCCATGTCAGCTCCTTACTTCTTGGCCTTCTTGCCGGCGGTGTGACCCTTGAACGTACGGGTCAGCGAAAACTCGCCGAGCTTGTGACCGACCATATTCTCGGTGACGAACACCGGGATATGCTGCTTGCCATTGTGGACCGCGATCGTCAGGCCGATGAACTCGGGGAGGATCGTCGAACGACGCGACCAGGTCTTGATCGGGCGCTTGTCATTGGTGGCGCGAACTGCCTCGACCTTGTCGATCAGGTGCGCATCAATAAACGGGCCCTTTTTGAGAGAACGTCCCATTTCCTACCCCTTAACGCTTGTGACGGCGCTGAACGATCATGCTGTTCGTGCGCTTGTTGCTGCGGGTACGGTAACCCTTGGTGGGCTGGCCCCACGGGTTAACCGGAACACGACCTTCGCCGGTCTTGCCTTCACCACCACCGTGCGGGTGGTCGATCGGGTTCATCGCAGTACCACGGACGGTCGGACGAATGCCACGCCAGCGCTGAGCACCAGCCTTGCCAATCTTGCGCAGATTGTTTTCTTCGTTGCCGACTTCACCGACAGTAGCGCGGCACTCGACGTGCACACGGCGAACTTCGCCGGAACGCAGACGAATCTGGGCATAGGAGCCTTCGCGGGCCAACAGCTGGACGGAGGTACCGGCGGAACGGGCGATTTGCGCCCCTTTGCCCGGCATCATCTCCACACAGCAGATGGTCGTACCGACGGGAATGTTGCGGATCGGCAGGGCATTTCCGGACTTGATCGGAGCTTCCGAGCCGCTCATGATCTGCTGACCAACCACCATGCCCTTGTTGGCGATGATGTAACGGCGCTCGCCGTCGGCGTAGCACACCAGTGCGATGTTGGCAGTACGGTTCGGATCGTATTCCAGGCGCTCAACCTTGGCCGGGATCCCGTCCTTGTTGCGCTTGAAATCGACGACGCGATAAGCCTGCTTGTGACCACCGCCCTGATGGCGAACGGTGATACGGCCGTTGTTGTTGCGACCGGAGTTCTTCGACTGCGACTCGACCAAACCGGCAAACGGCTTGCCCTTATGCAGGTTGGCATTGACAACCTGAACAACACCGCGACGACCCGGAGAGGTTGGTTTGACTTTAACGAGAGCCATTATGCATTGCCCCCTTCAACGAAATTGATTTCCTGACCCGGCTTGAGGCTCACGTAGGCCTTCTTCCAGCCCTTGCGGCGGCCGGTCGCACCCTTGAAGCGCTTGACCTTGCCTTTGACATTGGCGACCTGGACAGCCTCAACCTCAACCTTGAACAGGAGCTCGACGGCAGCCTTGATTTCCGGCTTAGTCGCATCGGATGCGACACGGAAAACCACTTGCTCATGCTTGTCGGCAACGTAGGTAGCCTTCTCGGAGATTTGCGGTGCCAGCAGCACCTGCATCAGACGCTCTTGATTCATCCCCACATCTCCTCGAACTTAGCCACGGCGTTCTTGGTCACCAGAACCTTGTTGAAGCGAACCAGCGAAACCGGATCGGCCTCCTGGGCTTCCAGCACCAGAACATTGGGCAGGTTGCGCGACGAGAGATAGAGATTCTCGTTCAGCTCGTCGGTAACAACCAGAAGATTGCCTTCCAGACCCATGCCCTTCAACTTCTGGGCAAACAGCTTGGTTTTCGGCGCATCGATAGCCAGGTCGTCGATCACGACCAAACGATCCTGACGGGCCAACTCGGAGAGGATCGCTGCCATGCCGGCGCGGAACATCTTCTTGTTAACCTTCTGGGAATAATTCTGATCCGGAGAGTTCGGGAAAATCCGACCGCCTCCACGCCACAGCGGGCTGCCATTCGAACCAGCACGGGCACGACCGGTACCCTTCTGACGCCACGGCTTGGTGGTGGTATGACGGACTTCGGAGCGATCCTTCTGCTTGCTGTCGCCAGAACGTGCGTTCGCCTGATAGGCGACGACGATCTGGTGCACCAGAGCTTCGTTGAATTCGCGACCGAACAGCACGTCGGAGGCCTGCAACTTGGCGGCTTCCTGACCTTGTTCGTTAATAACCTTCAGTTCCATGTCGCCCCCTTAAGCCTTGACTGCCGGACGCACGACGACGTCGGAACCCTTGGCGCCCGGTACGGCACCCTTGACCAGCAGCAGCTGGCGATCGGCATCGACGCGAACGATGGTCAGGCTCTGCAGGGTCGACTGCACGTCGCCCAGATGGCCGGCCATGCGCTTACCCGGAAAAACGCGACCCGGATCCTGCGCCATACCAATGGAACCCGGCGCATTGTGCGACACCGAGTTGCCGTGGGAAGCACGGTTGGAGCTGAAGTTGTGGCGCTTGATACCACCCTGGAAACCCTTACCGATCGAGGTACCGGTCACATCAACCTTCTGCCCTTCGGCAAAGATGGTGACAGCAATCTGATCGCCGGCCTTGAAATTGGCCAGTTGATCAGCTTCGATCTGGAATTCCTTGAGCACATGCCCGGCTTCCACACCCGCCTTGGCCAGATGGCCAGCCAGGGGCTTGGAAACACGCGAGGCACGGCGCTTGCCGAATGCGACCTGAATGGCTGCGTAGCCATCGATCTCCGGCGTTTTGACTTGGGTCACGCGGTTATTGGACACGTCAAGCACAGTTACCGGGATGGACGCGCCATCCTCGGCAAAAATGCGAGTCATGCCAACCTTGCGACCAACAAGGCCTAGACTCATGGTTATTCTCCTCATCGCCGGCTGCGATTGGCCGGTCGATGTAAAACAACAAATGGGCAACCGTTGCCGGCCACCCCCGAAAGGCGCGGATTATATCCGCAAAACTACAATTACTGCAACTTGATCTCGACGTCGACACCTGCCGGCAGATCCAGCTTCATCAGGGCATCAACGGTCTTGTCGGTCGGATCGACGATATCCATCAGACGCAGATGGGTACGGATCTCGAGCTGATCACGGGAAGCCTTGTTCACGTGCGGCGAACGCAGGATGTCGAAACGCTGCTTGCGGGTCGGCAGCGGAACGGGACCGCGAACGACAGCACCGGTACGCTTGGCGGTTTCGACGATTTCCTGAGCCGATTGATCGATCAGGCGATAGTCGAAGGCCTTCAGACGGATACGGATTTTCTGGTTTTGCATTTTCTTGGCTTCCAAAGAACAATGGGGTGAGTGATAACCCACCCCGGTTTTTCAAAAAGAACGATTACTCGATGATCTTGGCGACGACGCCGGCGCCGACGGTACGACCGCCTTCG
>CAZDRS010000249.1:0-3964 GCA_964507585.1 uncultured Dechloromonas sp. | reverse complement strand
GGCAACTCCGGCGGCCCGCTGTTCAACATGAACGGCGAGGTGATCGGCATCAATTCGCAGATCTACTCGCGCAGCGGCGGCTACCAGGGCCTGTCCTTCGCCATTCCCATCGAAGTGGCGATGAACGTCGAGCGGCAGATCGTCGCCACCGGCAAGGTGCAGCGCGGGAAGCTCGGGCTCAGCATCCAGGACGTCAACCAGGCGCTGGCCGACAGCTTCGGCCTGGCCAAGCCTGCCGGCGGGCTGGTTTCCTCGGTTGAAAAAGGCAGCCCCGCTGCCAAGGCCGGCCTGGAGCCGGGCGATGTGATCCTCGCCATCGACGGCAAAACGGTCAATTCGGCCGGCGACCTGCCGGCTGCCGTCGCCCTCAAGAAGCCGGGGGAATCCGCCCGCCTGCAGGTCTGGCGCAAGGGTTCGACGCATGACATCAACGTCACGGTTGGCGCCTTTGCGGAAGAAAAGCTCGCCACCGCCGACACGCCGAGCGCCGACAAGGGCCGCCTCGGTGTCGCCGTACGCCCGCTGACACCAGCCGAAAAACGCCAGTCCGAGGTCAAGAACGGCCTGCTCGTCGAACAAGCCAGCGGGGCGGCGGCCCGCGCCGGCATCCAGCCCGGCGACATCATCCTGTCGGTCAACGGGCAGGCGATCGACAGTATCGAACAGCTGCGCGGCCTGATTGCCAAATCCGGCAAGAAAGCGGCCATCCTGGTCGAACGCGGCGATTCCCGGCTGTTCGTGCCGGTCGATCTCGGCTGAGTGCCTTGGCCGTCGTCGACTAAGGAAGCCAAGGCAGGGCCGACCGGGAGCCTCCCGGTCGGCCCTGCGACCGATCAGCCCTGGGCCGGCGGCTGCCAGGCTTCCGGCAAGAGCGCCGCTGCCGGGCGGCCGATGTAGTAGCCCTGCGCCAGATGCACCTCCAGGCGCTCCAGTTCGCCGAGCACTTCGGCCGATTCGACATACTCGGCCACCACCGTAATGCCCATTTCGCGGGCCAGCGAGCGGATGCTGGTGACGAAGGTGTGATCCTTCTCGCTGTTCAGCATGTTGGAAATGAAGTCGCCTTCGATCTTCAGGTAGTCGATCGGGAAACGGCGCAGGTAGTGGAAGGAGGAAAAACCTGAACCGAAGTCGTCGATGGCCAGCTTGAAACCATCCGACTTGAGGTCGCACAGGAAGCGTTCGAGCAGCGACAGGTTCTTGACGGTATCGCGCTCGGTGATTTCGAAGACGATCTGCGACGGTGGAATGCCGCTGCCGGCGACAATGCGCCTCAGGTCGCGGGCAAATTCGCTGAAGACCAGGGCGCGCGGCGACAGGTTGACGAAGATTTCGCCGGTGTGGCGCTGGGCGGCCAGGGTCGCCAGCGCCAGTTCGAGCACCAGCATGTCGAGGCGGTGGATGACGCCGATGCGCTCGGCGATTTCGACGAACTCGTCGGCGCGGATCATCTTGCCGTTGAGGTCGATGCGCGACAGCACCTCGTAGGCGACGATGCGCCGCCCGGCGATATCGAGGATGGGCTGGAAGAAGGGAACGAGCCGGCGGTTGTCGATGGCGTCGATCACCATGTAGCTCTTCTGCGTGATGTCGCGGAAGACATCGACGACATCGCTCTCGGTCGGCACGGCAACCTGATCCTTACCGGCCGCCTTGGCGCGATACATCATGTTGTCGGCAAAGAGCAGCAGATCCTTGGCGTTCTCGGCATGATCCGGATAGACCGCCATGCCGATCGAGGCCGTGCCGTGCAGGCGGTCGCCGTTCGGCGTGCGCACCTCCATCGTTTCGACCGCCCGCCGGATGCGCTCGGCCACCATGATCACCGCCTCGCGGGTGGCCTCCGGCAAGACGGCGACGAATTCGTCGCCGCCGTAACGGGCCAGGATGTCGCCTTCGCGCAGCGCCCCCTGCACCTGGCGGGCAAAGTGCTGCAGGTAGCTGTCGCCAACGGCATGGCCGTAGTTGTCGTTAACCAGCTTGAAGTTGTCGAGGTCGATGAGCAGCATGCCGAAGCTGTAGGCATGGCGCTGGGCACGCCCGTCCTCGTAGTTGGCCAGTTCCCAGAAGACGCGCTGGTTGAACAGGTCGGTCAGCGGGTCACGGGTGGCGTAATACTCTAGGTCGCGGGTGTATTTGTAGATCGCCTTCACCGAACCGACGACGTTGAGCAGCGTGGACAGCACGCTTTCGACCACCAGATAGCGCGTTTCGTCGGCCAGCACCCCGGCGTGCACGCCGATGCCGACGATGCCGCCGATCTTCGGCTTGTCGACGAAGAAGGATTTGACGCGCACGGCCACCTCGTCGTCGGTCAACTCGATCCACTCGCCTTCAGGATTGGCCACGTGATGGTGGATGTTGCACGCCCCGGCATCGGTAAAAGTCGCCGTCCGCGCCAGTTCGGCATAAATCTGCGCTTCCATGCGCGCCTTGGTGTCGCCGGCAACCGGGCCGAACCAGAAGATTTCCAGGTCGAACAGTTCGTCGTCGATCTTGAACAGCGAGAACAGCGTGTGTGCCGGCAGGATGGTGTTGATGTCGACCAGCAGGCGGCCGACATATTCCCGCCAGTCGCGCACCACCTCGGAGGTGATAACAAAGCGTTCGAGCAGGCCGATTTCGAAACTGAGGATTTCCTTGTCTACAGCCACGGTGCGCAGACGGGCCAAGACGCCGCCGAGCGCACCAAGGATGCGATTGAACTCGACAAAACCGAGATCGTGGTCGGCAATGGCAATACGACTCAGGTCATCCACCGCCTGGATCTGCTCGAAATCGGCCTGCAGGCGCTCGACTGAGCCTTCGATACGACGCCCCACCCACCATACGGCCAAGGCGGCCAAGGCGAGCGCAACGGGAACGATGGGGGCAAAAGCGACCAGCAACTGACGACGGGCATCAGCAAGCAGGTGAGCAAACTCCTGGCGCACCTCGACACTGCCCAGCACATCGCCGGCCCGCGCATTGACGTGGCAGCGCAAGCAACGCTCCTCGGCAATCAGCGGATAAATGTGACGGGAAACATGATCGTCATCTCGTTTTTCCACCATGCCGCTGGCCATTGCCTGGCGCAGGGCCTCGTCAAGCGGTGCCTGGCCGAGGCTACCGAACAAGTCGATCACAAACTGACTGCGGTAAATCTGCACGGAAAGCTCGTTCGACCCAGCCTTCGCCGTGTCCCGCACAAAGGCATCGGCCTGGCTGCGACTCCAGCCCTGGCTCATCAACTGGTACATCGCCGCGAAAGTGACCTTGGCCGCCGCTTCAGAGGTACGCGCTGCATTGACGCGGACTGTCTCGCCGAAAATCCGATCCAGCAGCAGGTAGGAGCCGCCAAAAAAGAGGATCGAGACGATGATCGACGCCCCGAAGATGAAATTCCTGATCCGCATTCTTATCTCTCCCGCACCAGTCGCCAACAACCGGCCAATCCCCCCGATTGCCAGACCCAGACTGGAAACAGCCCAATACTTTACACTGTTTCAGAAGTATTAAAACCAGTAAATCCCATGTTTTTTTGACAAAAACCATGCAGGGCCAAGGGTTAAAACAAGAAACACCGGCTCGCAGCCAGCTTGCCGCGAGAGCAGAAAGCAAATCTTTTGGACACAGTTACGGCGCATTGTCGCAACACAAAAAAACGGCCCCAGACTTCGGGGCCGTAACGCAAGGTGCTGCAGAGTGAAAACGGGGTGTCAGCGGTAGGCGGCCGCCATCTTTTCCAGTGAGATCGGCTTGATGCGACTGGCCTGGCCTGCCGATCCGAACGCCTCGAAGCGGGCTCGACACAGATCGCGGGCGGCGGCCACCGCTGCCTTGAGGAAGGCGCGCGGATCGAATTCCTCCGGCTTCTCGGCCATCGCCTGGCGCATCGCGCCGGTCATCGCCAGCCGGATGTCGGTGTCGATATTGACCTTGCGCACGCCGTGGCGGATGCCCTCGACGATTTCCTCGACCGGCA
>CAZDRS010000248.1:0-3966 GCA_964507585.1 uncultured Dechloromonas sp. | reverse complement strand
GCATCATGGAAACGCTGGGCGCCCTGCTCGACGCCATCAACCACGCCTCGACCGAGCAGCGTAGCGCCATCGATGCACTGGTGCAGTCCTCGTCCGAATTGCTCGAACGCGCTGGCAGCCAGTTCGCCAGCAAGGTGGAAAGCGAAACCGGCAAGCTGGTCGAGGTCGGCGCCGGTATCGCCGGCGGCGCGCTGGAGGTGGCCAGCCTGGGCGAAGCCTTCGGCGCGGCGGTCAAGCTGTTTGCGGAGTCCAGCGACAAGATGATGGGCGCCCTGCAACGCATCGAGGGTGCGCTGGCCAAGTCACTCACCCGCAGCGACGAGCAGCTTGCCTACTACGTTGCCCAGGCGCGGGAAATCATCGACCTCAGCATCCTGTCGCAGAAGAAGATGGTCGACGACCTGCAGCGCGTCGCCGCCAACCAGGGCGAGGCCTGAGCATGGAAGACATCGACGCCAGCGTCGAACACAGCACGCCGATCTGGGCCGTCTTCGGCGACCTGATGTCCGGCCTGCTCGGCGCCTTCGTGCTGATCCTGGTCGGCGTGCTCGGCGTGCAGCTCGAACTGGTCACCAGCCTGGAAGCCGAAATCCAGAAGCGCCAGCAGGAAGAACAACGCCGTCTGGCGCTGGAAAAGGCGCTGGCCGGCCCGCTCGCCTCCGGCCGTGTGACGCTCAACAACGGCAAGATCGGCATCAGCGGCAACGTGCTGTTCGCCCTCAACTCCGACCAATTGCAGCCGGAAGGCCGGCAGCTACTGAAGGGCCTGGCCCAGCCGATCGCCGCCTATCTTTCGGTCGGCCAGCAGATGCTGATGGTCAGCGGCTTCACCGACGATATGCCGGTGCGCGGCAGCAACAGCAAATTTGCCGACAACTGGGAACTCTCCGCCCAGCGCGCCCTGACCGTCACCCGCACGCTGATCGAGGAAGGCGTGCCGTCCGATGCCGTCTTCGCCGCTGCCTTCGGTGCGCAACAGCCGGTGGCCCCGAACAGCGATGCCGAAGGCCGCGCCCGCAACCGCCGCGTCGAAATGGCGCCGGTACCGAAATCCAGCCCGGCGGCCAAGGAAAACAATGGCTGACACGCCCGGCGCGGACGACCTGGCCGCTCGCCTGGATGCCCTGCGCGAGGCCGGAGCCGCCGACCGCGATCCGGTGCGCTTCGCGCATCTCGACGCCCTGGCTCGCCGCACCGCCGCCCAGCCGGCCGTCATTCGCCAGACGCTGTACGCCAGGCTGAATGCCTTGGCCGACGAACTCGCCGAGCATCCGGCAAACCTCCCTGCCCCGGCGGCACCGGACAAGACGGCCAGCCCGCTGGCCGCCCTGCTGGCCCACATCGGCGAGCATGCCCACGCCCACCCTGCGGCCAGGCAGCCGGCTAGAGCCCAGTCGCCGACCGGCCAGGAAACCCGGCAAAAAACGAAAAAGCCGCTCACCGGCCCCACCCCGCAAGCCCCGGAACTCAAGGCCGTCGCCATCTTCCGTGACGCCTGGTCGCGCCTCAGCACGGAACAGCAGCTCACCCAAACCCTGGCCCAGGCCCCGGAAAATGCCGGCCCGATGAACTCGCAGCATCTCGTGCTGCGCTCGCTGGAACTGATGCGCGATATCGCCCCGGACTACCTGCAGGGCTTCATGTCCCATGTCGACACGCTGATCTGGCTGGAACACGCCGCCCCAATCAAGGCCGGCACCGACCGTCCGGCAAGCAGCGAAAGCAAGCCAAAACGAAAAGCCCGCAAATCGACCTGACCATCGGCAACAGGCAAACGACGGCGAATAAACGCGATACACGCAATACAGATTAAGTACGTATTTTGTATCATTACTTACCAACCCCCCCGTAGGAATGGGGTTAAAACGATAAGCCGCGGCCAATAAATGATACTTGCGAGTACAATAGCGGCCTTATCCAATCCTCATCCCGCGCGACAGGCCAGCCGGCCACCGACTGATTCTTCATCGTGAGCGACCTCGTTCAGCAACGCCTCAATGCATTCCGCCAGCAGCAACGGGTTCAGGCCGGTTCGCTGATCATTACCGTCTTTGGCGATGCGATTCTGCCCCGTGGCGGGCGCATCTGGCTGGGCAGCCTGATTCGCCTGCTCGAACCGCTGGAGTTGAACGAACGGCTGATCCGCACCTCGGTCTTCCGCCTGGCCAAGGAACAATGGCTGCGGACGGAGAGTTTCGGGCGCCGCGCCGATTACGTGCTGACCCCGTCCGGCCGCCGCCGCTTCGAGGAAGCATCGCGCCACATCTATGCCTCGAACGCCCCGCTGTGGGATCGTCGCTGGCGCCTGATCCTGGTCGTTGGCGAACTGGAAGCCAAGCTGCGCGAGGAACTGCGCCGCGCCCTGTTCTGGCAGGGCTTCGGTGCATTGGGCGCCGACTGCTTCGTGCACCCGAGCGCCGAATTGCCCAGCGTGCTCGACACGCTGATCGCCGAAGGCATGTCGCCGGCCCTCGGCGCCCTGCTCCCGTTGTTTGCCGCCGACTCGCGCTCGGCGCAATCGGCCAGCGATGCCGACCTGGTCAGCCGGGCCTGGGATCTGGGCGGCCTGGCCGAAGCCTACAGCCAGTTCGTCGCCACCTACCAACCCATCCTCGATGCGTTGCGGCGCGACCATATGGCCTCGATCAACGACCAGGACGCCTTCCTGCTGCGCATCCTGCTCATCCACGACTACCGCCGCCTGCTGCTGCGCGACCCGGAACTACCGGAAGTGCTGCTGCCGGCGACCTGGCCGGGCCAACAGTCCCGCCTGCTGTGCAAGGAGCTCTACAAGCGGCTGGAAGACCCATCCAACCGCCATCTCGACCAGGCCTTCTGCCTCGCCGACGGCAGCGTGCCGGCCCTCGACCATTCGCTGGCCGAACGCTTCCCGCAATACGACCCGCTCAAGAAAAACTGATCAACCGCCGCGCTTCTTCAGCTCGGTAAGGGGGATGACGTCCGGCATCTCGATGCGTTTGCGATCCGGCTCGACTGCTGCCAGCGGTGCGGTTTCGACCAGGGTGGCCAGGCAGCGGCGCGTCAGATCCTGGTAGGTGCGTGTGCCGTCGGCCTTCCAGGCGATTTCCTCGTCGCTCAGCGGGCGGATGATCTTCGCCGGCATGCCGGCAACCAGCATGCGCGGCGGGATTTCCTGGCTGGCCTTGACGAAGGCCGAGGCGGCGACGATGCTCGCCTCGCCAATCACGGCGTTGTCCATGATCACGGCGTTCATGCCGACCAGCGCATTGCGGCCGACACGGCAGCCGTGCAGCACGGCGCCGTGGCCGATGTGGCCGTTTTCCTCGACCACGGTGTCGGTACCGGGAAAACCGTGCATGACGCAGGTATCCTGCAGGTTGGCGCCGGCCTCCAGGATCAGGCGGCCGAAATCGCCGCGCAGGCTGGCGCAAGGGCCGACGTAGCAGCCCGGGCCGACAATCACGTCGCCGATCAGGACAGCGCTGGGATGGACGTAAGCCGTCGGATCGACGACCGGAACGATGCCGTCGATGGCATAGACGCGCAGACTTTGCATGGGATGCTCACTTTCATTCATCAGGCTTCGTATTATAGAATTAATTCCATATAACAAAATTCAGGGAGCAGTTATGAACGATGAAGTCGATGGCAAGCACGGCGTCCAGTCATTGGAAATCGGCATGGGCATTCTGCGGGCGATGGTCAATGGCCAGCGCTCGATGATGCTGAAGGAGATCGCCGCCGCCGCCGACATGCCGGCCTCCAAGGCCCACCGCTACCTGGTCAGCCTGATCCGCGCCGGGCTGGTCGAGCAGGATCCGATGAGTTCGCGCTACGATCTCGGTTCCTTCGCCCTGAACATCGGCCTCGTCGCCCTCGACCGCCTGGATCGCGTTCGCCTCGGCCTGAACGCAATCGCCGAGATGCGTGACGAAATCAACCAGACCACGGCCCTCGCCGTGTGGGGCGACAAGGGGCCGGTCG
>CAZDRS010000247.1:0-3972 GCA_964507585.1 uncultured Dechloromonas sp. | reverse complement strand
TGCTTTCCCTGCTCGGCATGACCGATGCCCGCACCTTGATGCGCAAGAACGAGGCTGAGTACAAGGAGCTCGGCCTCGACGCACCGGAACTCAGCCAGGAAGCCCTGATCGCGGCCATGGTGGCCAACCCACGCCTGATCGAACGGCCAATCGTCGTCAATGGCCAGCGCGCCGTCATCGGCCGGCCACCCGAGAATGTGCTGACCATTCTTTGAGCCTGAACCCGGGCAAACCGGGCTGACAATAACGGCCTGCACGATCAGGCCTGCATCAAGACAGCGCCCATGGCGCTGTTTTCACTTCTGGCGTGCCGCCTGCTTGATGCGCTGGATGTGCCCGCGCCCCAGGCCCTTGACCTCGCAACCGAGCTCGAAGTAGCGGGCAATCGTCGCATCATCGAGCAAACCAAAACAATCGACCACGGCAATCGGCTTGCCCGCCCAACCCACCACCTGTTCAGGCGTCAACTGGCGGTAGGCTTCATGCGGTACGGCCAGGATCAGCGCGTCGACGCCCTGTAGGGCCTGTGCCAGATCGGTCTCGACCTTCAGGTTCGACAACTCGTCCTGGTTGCGGAAGAAGCGCTTCCACGACAGGCCGGAAGTCGGATAGGCGTCTTGTTCGGCGAATTCCCACCATTGCTCGACATAAGGATCGTGCGCTCGCATCTCGGCGCCCATTTCAGTCAGCTTGCGGACGACCAGTTCGGAGCCGCTGTAGCGCGTATCGCCGACATCTTGCCGGTAGGAAGCCCCGGCGATCAGCACCTGCGAGGCGGCAATGTAGCGATCCATGTTGCGCAGCGCATCGCGAGTCAGTTCGGCGACATGCAGGGCGCGTGTGTCGTTGATATCCACGGCTACCGGCGTAATGCGGAACACCTTGTCGCCATCCTCGAAGCCGAGGATATGCTTGTACGCCCAGTAGCCCAGGCCGCCGTCCTTGGGCAGGCAGTAACCGCCAATACCCGGGCCGGGAAAGATCATGTTGCTGTGCGTCGGCCGCATCTTGATGGCGTCGACCACCTTGATCAGATCGACCCCGTTGCGCTCGGCAAACAGAGACCACTCGTGCAGATAGGCCAGGATGGTCGCCCGATAGCTGTTCTCGACGATCTTGGCGGTTTCAGATTCGATCGGGCGATCCATCACCGTCAGCGGGAATTTGTCGGTGTTGAGCACCTCGTGCAGGAATTTCTCGACCCGGGCCCGCGCCGCCTCATCACAGCCGGCGCAGACGCGCCAGAAATCGCGGATGCTGGCCACGTACTCGCGGCCCGGCATGACCCGCTCGTAGGAATGCGCCAGCAAAGGCACCGAGGCGATGCCGCGATTGGCGAAAGCCTTCTTCAGGATAGGCCAGGCGACGAACTCCGTCGTTCCCGGTGCAACGGTGGTTTCGATCAGCACCAGGCACTCCGGCTGGATGTGCTGGCCAACCGTTTTCAGCGTGGCTTCCAGCGCCGCCATGTCGCATTCACCGGACTTCATATTGCCCAGTTCCTGCTTCAGGAAATCGCACTGCACGTCGATCACCACGCAATCGGCCAGGTCGATGACCTGGCTGTTGTAGGTCGCGGTCAGGGTCTTCTTGTCATTGACGCAACGGCCGATCAGCACATCGACCTGCGGGTCTTCGGCCTTGACCGGCGAAACACCGCGGTTGAGCAGCGGAATTTTCCAGAATGACCGGGACGACGGGCGCTGGCAGCCGATAACGAACTTACCCGGCCGCCCGTCCTGATCCTCACAATCGGCAACGATGGCTGCCATCACGGCGCCGACGAAGCCGACACCCATGACCACGACAACCTCCTGGCCCCGAACCCGGGCGGCCTCGGCCAGGACTTTGACACGCTGGTACTCGGCCGCGTAGTCGGCCTGTTCCGGCAGGGGAAAGGATTCGCCATCCGGCGAAATCGACAATTTGCTATGCGATGCGGACACGATGAATGCTCCCGAAATGATGGAGAACAGGAATATCCCCTCGCTGAACATTATTCCACCGGCTTGCGGCAAAAAACATCGAATTCATCACACTGCGAGGCGCCGCAGCAGGCTGGGCTGGCAAATATCTCCGAGCGGCATGCACGATGTCATATAAAATCGCCGCGTTTCCGCAAGACGATCTGCCACGGGAAAAACATGAACAAAATCGGCCTCCTCGCCACACTCCTTGCCATTGCCCTCGCCCTACCCATGGAAGCTGCCGCCAAGGGGCGCATCCGCTCGTCGCACGGGCATTCCTCCGCCGATGCCCATCCGCATCATTCCTCCGACACGCATGTTTCGGAAGGCGGCTCGGGTTTCGTCAGGAATGCCGTCGCTCGCTCGCAGCGCCCGAACGAAGCCCAGGGTGCGTCCAACGGTTACGCCGCATCAGGCGCCCCGGCCGCCAGTGAGGACGATGCCAACCTGCGCCGCATCCGCGCGGAAAAGGAAGCAGCACGCGCCAAGCGCGATGCCGAAGCCTTGGCCGCCCAAAAGCTCCAGCAGGAGGCCGATATGGAAAAGCGGCGCCAGCAGGCCGAGCAAGCGGCAATCAACGCGGCCGAGGAGCAAAAGCGCAAGGAAGCGGAAACCAAGGCCAAAAATCGCGAACTCGCCCTGCTCGAGCGCCAGAAACGCCAGGCCGCCTGGGAAGCGCGCTGCCAGATCAAGGCCGTAATGAGCGACGAGGAAATCGCCACCTGCAAGGAAGTCTGGAGCCGTCCGGCGCCTTGACCTGCGGCACAAAGCCCGGGGTGCCCTTCACGCGACCCCGGGGCTGAGCAGACGGCCCAGCATCAGCCCGGAGCCCGGTTTGTCGAAGCGGCTATAATCCCAGCCCCGTCATACCATCCGCCCCGCAGTGTCCGCTTCGTTCTCCCTGTTGTCTCTCGCCGCCCTGCCCAAGGCCGGGGTGCGCCTCGACCTGCCCTTCCTGGCCGGCTCGTCCGACGCCCTGGCACTGGCCGAAATCGCCGCTGGCCAGCCCGGCAAGCTGCTCGCCGTGGTCACCGCCAATGCCGCCGACGCACAGCGCCTGCTCGATGAAATCCCGTGGTTCGGGCCCAACCTGCGCGTGCGCCTGCTGCCGGATTGGGAAACGCTGCCCTACGACACCTTCTCGCCGCACCAGGACCTGGTTTCCGAGCGTTTGGCCACGCTGTGGGCGGCCATGCAGGGCGAGCTGGACATCCTGCTGGTGCCGGCCTCGACCGCCGTCTATCGGCTGGCCCCGCCGGAGTTCATGGCGGCCTACACCTTCGCCTTCAAGAAGGGCGAGACCATCGACGCCGAGAAATTCCGCAGCCAGGTCACGCTGGCCGGCTACGCGAACGTCACGCAGGTGGTGTCGCCCGGCGAATACTCGATTCGCGGCGGCCTGATCGACCTCTTCCCGATGGGTTCGGCCGTGCCTTACCGGCTCGATCTGTTCGACGACGAGATCGAGAGCATCAAGACCTTCGACGTCGATACCCAGCGCACCATCTACCCGGTGCCGGAAGTGCGCCTGCTGCCGGCGCGCGAATTCCCGATGGACGACAAGGGCCGCACGCGCTTCCGCCAGAAGTTCCGCGAGGCCTTCGAGGGCGACCCGGCCAAGTCGGGCGTTTACAAGGATGTGTCGCAAGGCATCGCCAGCGCCGGCATCGAGTACTACATTCCGCTCTTCTTCGAGGAAACGGCCACCGTTTTCGACTACCTGCCGAAGGATGCCGTCTTCGTCACTCATGGCGACGCACCGGGGGCGATTGCCGCCTTCTGGAAGGAAACACGCTCGCGCTACGAGCTGCTGCAAGGCGACAAGGCGCGTCCGCTGCTGCCGCCGGACGAACTCTTCCTCTCCGACGAAGCCTTCTTCACCGCCGCCAAGGGCTACGGCCGGCTGGTGCTGGAGAACAAAACTGACGCCGCAACCACCGCCCTGCCCGACATCGCCGTCGACCGCCGGGCCGAAGACCCGCTTCACAAGCTGAAGAACCACTTG
>CAZDRS010000246.1:0-3982 GCA_964507585.1 uncultured Dechloromonas sp. | reverse complement strand
TACTGCTGGAGCTTTCTTGGTCAGGCCTGATTTAACCATTGGGCTAATAACTGTAGCAACTAATCCAAATCCAATAATAGATCCAACAAGTGGTCCAAGTATGTAGTTGAGATCAATCCCAACTCCTACCGCTAAACCAAAGCCTAGCGCAGGGTTTAGAACCGCAAGTGAAACAAGACTTGCCACAACTAGACCAAGGAACAAACCTGCTCCAACCGTAAACGCTGCCTGGTGGCCATCTAGTTTTTGTGTAACCACACTCGCAACCGCTACAGCAAATATAAATGAGCCCAGAGCTTCAGCAATAAATACTCGCCAATCCAAAGTTGTGTGGATAGTAAAATTTAGCTTTGTATCAATAAGCACCATAAATAACCATGCACCCGCTACAGCTGCCAAACATTGAACTACAATATAGGCAATAGCCCTAGTGGCACTTACAGTACGTATAGCCCACTGGCCGACTGTTATTGCAGGGTTAAAATGTCCACCACTTATTTTTGAAAACGCACTGACAAACGCAGCCACTGTTACACCGGCCGCTATAGCGGTGAAAAACGGATAGCCAAGTCTGCCGACACTTAATACTACTAACATCAAAACAAACGTTCCGATTGCTTCTGAAACTAGTGCTGCAACGTGTTGTTGCTTCATTATATATCTCCTTTAAATTTATCTTATGAACTTAGCTTAAGAAGAAAAGCAATAAAAATCAAGTATATATTTAATAATCATTCATATTAAGTGATAAAATAAGCCCATGTTTGAAGATTATAAAACTAAAGATAGTGTCGTTATTGTATATACCGGCAATGGCAAAGGTAAAACTAGTGCTAGTTTAGGTTTAATGGCTAGGGCGTTAGGTGCAGACTGGTCAGTAGCCTATATACAGTTTATAAAAAGCTGGCAAGTAAATGAACACGAATTTATCAAAAGTATTCAGCCAGTATATAAAGACAAATTGTTTTTCTACAAAGGCGGGGCAGGGTTTTATCATGCTGGTAAGCTCAGTGCCAAAAATGTTAGTGATGACACTCACAAACAAATGGCTAGTGAAACTCTCGACCATGCAATCGCTAAAGCAAGCTCTGGCAAATATGACCTAGTAATATGTGACGAAATAAACAATGCCGTTAACGATGGCTTGTTATCTAAAGCTCAGCTGAAAAAACTCATAACAAATCGATCCACCAAAACTAGCCTATGTCTAACAGGGCGTAATTTCCCAACCGAACTGCTCGGAATGGTGGATATTGCCACAGACATGACAAAGATCAAACACCATTTCGACGAAAAATACTTAGCCAACCCTGGTATCGACTACTAATATTTTCACCTACTACTGTTTATTTTATTTTTGTAGCATTTTCTATATTGATATTAGGTATTTGAGCTTTTACTATAGAAGTGTAGCTGTTCTTTTGGGAGGCAGTTACACGTACAAGGGAAAGTGTAAAAGCAAAACCTTGCGCTGATAATGTTTTATAGCGCTATCGGGATTAGTACTTGCACTATAGAACAAACATTTTAGCTTACACCAAAACCAAATTTGATCAGTTTTGGTCCCAGCTTGTCTTATTACAAGGAGGCATATCAGTAGATACCTTGATGAGTAAAAGGCGGGCTGGGGACAAAAATGGCATATTTGGTGGCGTAAGTCTAAATGTTTGTTCTATGAGTCCCTGATATAGAGCAGCCAGGGTGCAACCGGCCATAGTTCGACTGTCCAAAGTTACGGCTACCTCCTTTGTCGGCTTTGGAGATTAACTGCAGAGCATATGGCCAACCGTCATTCCAACCGGCTGCTCTTTAATGTAAGTTCACTAGAGATAAATAATTTGTTCGGCCTATGTGTTGTAAAAATGTATTTATTTGCAATATTTTACAGATAAAAACGTTGTGGCTTCAACTATAAAACTTTGACAAAAGATATACACAAAGCGTAAGCTTGTATTAGAACAAAAATCATCAAAAAGTCGAGGCCAACGCGGATCCTCGACTTTTTTATTTATCTACCTTGTGAATGTAAACTAAGCCTTTATTAGAGAAGAACTCACCAGAAAATTGTTCATTTAGCGGCCAATAGGTCACCTTGACTGCCCGAGGTTTCTCTGGGTCAATATCACCACCCTTTAAATACAAAAGTCCGTTAGCTAGCTCATTGGGCCCGTCAGAGGCTATTTTATTAGCTACCCAGCTCCACATAATATCTAACCGACAAACAGCTCTCGAAACCACAAAATCATACTTACCTGGCACATCTTCAGCCCTACCGTGTATTGTTTTAATATTACTCAGACCGATATTGCTAGCAATAACATCGACAACCTTTAACTTTTTACCTACCGAATCTACCAGTGTGAACTGACATTCCGGGAACAATATCGCTAGCGGCAGACCAGGGAAGCCGCCACCAGTACCGACATCTAGTATTTTAGTACCAGGTTTAAACTGGATATATCTAGCAATAGTCATACTATGCAATACGTGATGACTATATAGGTTATCTATATCTTTTCGGGAAATAACATTTATTTTGCTATTCCAGTCGTCGTATAGCGGGCCAAGTGCAGCTAGCTGGTTCATTTGGATAGCACTAAGGTTTGGGAAATATTTTTGAATTTCGTCCATATTTAACTATAGTAAATGATATGCGGAAATATAAAAAGCTCATAATATTTATCGTATCTGTAGGTGTTGTTTTAGCTACTGGCTACACCGTCCCAAAAACTGGCCTCAACTCCGCCAAAGTTATCGAAACCAACACACCACCCGGCGCCTACAAAATAGTTACAGTTTACGACGGCGACACGTTTAGTGTAAATATGGATGGCAGGGTTGAAAAGGTCCGGCTAATAGGCGTAGATACACCTGAAACCCACAAACCAAATAGCCCCGTAGAATGTTTTGGCGAGACAGCTAGTAACTATAGTAAATCTATCCTAAACGGCCAATCTGTTCGCCTAGAATCTGACCCCATCAACCAAAACCGCGATCGCTACCAACGACTACTACGCTACGCCTATACCAGTGACGGCACGCTATTCAACAAGAAACTCATCGACGAGGGGTATGGCTTTGCCTACCTTAGCTTTCCATTTACCAAAGCCGACGAATTCCGACAAGCCCAAACTGCGGCTCGCCAAGCAAACAAAGGACTCTGGGCCGGCGAATGTAAAATCCAAGATCAAAATGGTCGCAACAAAACTAACGCTTTATAACCAACCTGAGCTCGACATAAACAACACCTGAAAATCTTGATTTTGTTTGGGTTGTTTATGTCGAACTCAGGTTAACCACTATTCAATATCTGTAAAACTAATCCGAATTCGTTGATAATAAAATGTTGTCATAGATCTCACCATACTATTGCATACAGCAAATAACATATGCAAGGCAATCGTGTACGTTGATAAAACATGGAACAATAGCCTATGATATCTTGGATAATAAATATTTGTTGCCAATCTTGAACGAAAATGGTGACTGTGAATTTGACGATTATTGTGTTTTTTTACATTATATGCCCAGAATTTTTCAAAATACATCATACCGCTAAAATCAACACAAGCTATCATATCTGGAACTACTTTTAGATGTGCTCCAATACTATTTAAAGCCAACGACAAATCTATATCTTCGTGGATCAAAGAATCATCGTAAACGCATAAATCTTTCACCTGCGACCAAACACTAGACCTAATGGCCATATTTGCACCCCATAAAACAGTACAACCAAAAAAAGCTTTGCAATGAGTAAAATAAAACCAGCTCCAGGCCCTAGACAGAATGTCAGAATATCGACCAATATTCGAATAACCATAGCCAGTGACTCCATCTAAATCGTTATACTGCATAAACTGTAATTGTAATTTTTCTAGCCAATCGTAGGGTACTACTGTATCAGCATCAATTCTCGCAATAATATCGCCTTTAGCGCTATTAAAACCAGTGCTACGAGCATACGAAAGACCTTGATCTC
>CAZDRS010000245.1:217-3982 GCA_964507585.1 uncultured Dechloromonas sp. | reverse complement strand
CATCACCGTGCAATGCCCGGGAACGATTACGGTGCATGCGAGCAAGAAGAGTTTTATGGGGCCTGACAATATAGGCTATGACTTACAGGCAATGCCCAAAGGCGGGGAGTTCCAGCGTCAATATGTCATTCGCCGAGCCACCGACAATCAGCCCATTGCTAACCAAAAATACAAAATCACCCTCAACGACGGCCGCGTGATCGAGGGCGTCAGCAATGCCCAAGGGGAAACCTCGCTGACCTCGGCCGAAGGCATGCTCAGTTCCGCCATTCAATTGCTCTACAAATAAAATCCATGTCAGTCGAACAAGACAACCGTCCCTTTGGCGTTCCCGGCATGCATCGTTGCGATGTGCATGAAGCGACCATGCCCGGCATCATCATCCTGGTTCATGGCGTCAACTCCGATGGCGAGTGGTTCGAAGAAACCGAACAAGGCCTGATCGACGGCCTCAACAAGCGCCTGGGCTTCGACCGCGCCCAGCAACCCGATCGCTGCCAGCTCGTTAAAGCGGAATACGCCCCGGAGGTCCTGCCGGGCGGCAAAATGAACGATAATCTAGACGGCGACAACTTCATCACCGACCCCGGCCGCTCGCCGGTGATCCGCTTTCGCTGGGGCTACAAGATCGCCGGCCAGGACAGTACCGACCCGAATGCCGTCGACGAAGACAAGGAATACAAACAATCCGGCCGCCTGTGGCTCAACGAAATGGATGCCTGGGGCGGCGGCCCGTTCCAGAACGGTACGACGGCCTTGCCCTATATGTGGGGTATCGGCATGGACGACCGGGTCTTCTGGTGGTGGTACACCAACATGTTCCCGGTCGACGGCCGGGAAATTTATGCTTGTCCACCTCGTGCCTACTACGCGCACGCCGCACACCGCCTGAAGGAACTGATCAAGGCCATCCGTAGCAAGCAGCCGGATTGCCCGATCACCGTCGTCTGCCACAGCCAGGGCAACATGATTACCCTGGGGGCCGCCATGCTGGGCCTCAAAGACAACGATGCGATTGCCGACACCTACGTCATGTGCAATCCACCCTATAACCTGGCCTCTCCCGGTATGGAAAAGATCACCAGCGCCAAACTACCCGGTGGTGCCGGTGAGTTCGGCCATGTGACCGACAAGGCACGGCAGGAAACCTTCAAGCGCTTTCTGGCCGGCGTGGCCAAGCGGGCAGGCAAGGGGCAAAGCGCCGCCGAAATCAATAACCGGCTGGCTTTCAAGGATGGCGATACCGGCGAAACGATCTTTGAATTGTCGACTTTCCCGGAAGGCGAAGCCGCCCGTCAGCCGCCCACGGCTGGCAAAGACCGCGACAATCGGGGAAAGGTCTTTCTTTACTGCAACCCGCACGATCAGGTCATCGGCATTACCCCGGTTCAGGGAATCGGCTGGAAAGGCTTGCGTCAGGAAGACATCCAGTCCGTTGACGGTGACGGCAAAATCTACCAGCGCGTCTGGGCACAATCCGGCGGCGAACAATCACCGCCGTTTGCCGTTGGTTCGCCGGCCTGGACCCGTTATCGATATATCGCTGACAATTACGACCCCAAGCAGTTCTGGCACCCCAAACCACCGATGATGCGGTATGTTCTGAGCCTCAACCCCTCGCAAGGCTTCCTTTCCCGCATCGTGACCATTGCCACCTCCGTCTTCATCTGGCCGGTGACCCACCTGTTCAATATCCCGATCAACGACGATCCCGACAAGAACTGGGAGGTGCCGATCAACGCACCGGTGCTGCCCGAGCCGGTGGTGCCGAAGGCAAAACGCTACGGCCAGGTTTCGAGCGGGTTCGACGAAGGCAAGGATCCGGTCATCGATGCCCTTGACCCGGCCAACCGCGACAAGTGGGCGGACATCCTGCCCGAGAAAGCCCAGCCGATTGGCGGCACGGCCAGCGAAGCCCAGTGGGAATACGAAACCAACGCCCGTATCGAAGCCGCCAAGCGGCGCGGTGAAATCGGCGATGGCGAAGAGGATCGCCGCGCCGCCATGAGCCGCTACCTCAAAGAAAACCCCAACGCCACCGACCACGGCACCATCCTGACCAACCCGGAACATGCCGCCAAGGCGCTGGCCTATGACGTGGCGGTCGGCTGTGTTAATCCGGACATGATTACGGCAAAGGACATGCACGAGTTCCGGCGGTTTGCGAATTGGATGTATATGGCCAAATCAAAATTGGATACAGAGGGATTCGAGCGTTATTGGAAAGAAGGCCTCTTCAAAGACCACCAAGTCCAATACACCTACACCCACGCGCACATGAAGGCGAATACCGACATCGTCGATGAGCGCAAACAGAATTTCCTGGGCGTGTTGCGATGACCGACCGCCGCCGTTTCCTGACTGGAGCCCTGAGCATGGGACTATTTGATTTCCTCGGACTGAACAAGGCGGCTGTGGCCGCCCCGCAAGAGGCGCCTGCCGTAGTGAAACCCCACTGGCCGCAAGGCGCGGTGGCGCAACTGGTGGGAGGGAGCCTGATTTCGCCCCTGCTGGCACCACGCTATCCCCTCGATCACTACCTACCCATCCTGTTGGCCCTGCATCCGGACGATGTGCCGCCGAAGATATATAAGGGAATTGACACCAGCCCCGACATCGGGCGCTACCGCTGTGATCAAAATATACTGGATTGGCTGACCGGCAGCTTCTCCTTCACCGTCAGCTACTACAACCAGACCGCCCAGGGTTACCACCAGTTCCTGTGGAACGAGGTGCGCATGAAGCAACTGGCCATCATCGCGGGGTTCACGGCAGAACGCACGGTCGAAGAGGGCGAGGAGATTTGGGGAAGGGCATACCACGCCTATGGCGAGAATACGAAACCGGGCAGCGTCACGATTGCCTCTGGCAAGTCGGGGTGGACGACGTGGGAGGCCGCCCAAAGCAAAATCGCCAGCCCTGAAAGCAAGGTCATCTGGCTGGGCACGGTCGATTCGCCGAGCTACCCGAAAGACAAACTGCCGAACGAAGCGGCCGTCCTCCTGATGCTGGCCCATCCGGGTTTTGTGTCGGGGCGGGCGCCTCTGGCATATTTCACGGCCCCGGCCGTGGTGCCGGTCAAGGACATCGAACGCGTCAAAGACGAAAAGCCCCGCGTCACCGCCTTGCGCTTGGCTGTGGAACAGGTGTGCGCCACGGCGGGCATTGCGCCGGGCAGCATTGGCACGATTGTCCGCGACTGTGGGCGCCACACCCCGGAAGCTGCCCAACGGCTGGCCGATACCGGCGCCGCCCTGCACAACCTGCTGCCGGACTACGATCTGCTCAAGGATGCCATCGACCTGCCGGCCGTCCTCGATGAACTGGGCGCCAACACGGTTAACTACAGCCTAATGTTGGCCGCCTACGCCGCCAACCAGCGTCGTCACCCGGTTCTCTACCTTTCCAGTCGCGATCCTGACGCCGGGCGTGCCATGCTGATTCTGCCCAATCCGGCGCCCGTCGAGAACAAAGACCCGGGCCGCATCGACCGCGAAGCCTTCAGCCGCGGCCAGTGGTATCGGCCGTGGTGGGGACAAAGGCTGGATGGGAAGAAGGATTTCTAAAGCTGGAGACTGATATCAGCACACGATTGGTTGCATGTACGCCGGCATCAACAACCTCTCCGGCGAAGAAATGGCCGCCATCGCCAGGCGGCTATGGCTGAATCAAAATTGGATGCTGAAGGATTCAAACTTTACTGGAACAAGGGCCTCTTCAAAGACCACCAAGTCCAATACACCTACACCCACGCGCACATGAAGG
>CAZDRS010000245.1:0-117 GCA_964507585.1 uncultured Dechloromonas sp. | reverse complement strand
GTGGTGGGGACAAAGGCTGGATGGGAAGAAGGATTTCTAAAGCTGGAGACTGATAGCGACGCACTCTGGTGCGATGCCCTGGGCCGGGTCAAGATCCGCTTCCACTGGCAACAAGCC
>CAZDRS010000244.1:0-3987 GCA_964507585.1 uncultured Dechloromonas sp. | reverse complement strand
GACGAAACATGCAAATCATTCTGCTCGAAAAGGTTGTCAACCTCGGTAACCTCGGCGACGTCGTCAAGGTCAAGGACGGCTATGCCCGTAACTTCCTGATTCCGCAGCGCATGGCCAAGCGTGCCACGCCGGCTGCCATGGCCGAGTTCGAAGCACGCCGCGCCGAACTGGAAAAGGCTGCTGCCGAGAAGCTGGCTGCCGCCCAGGCTGTTGCCGACAAGATGAACGGCACCGCCGTGACCGTTGCCCGCAAGGCCGGCATGGATGGCCGTCTGTTCGGTTCCGTCGGCAATGCCGATATTGCCGAAGCCCTGAAGGCTGCCGGTTTCGACGTCGACAAGTCGGCTGTCCGCATGCCGGAAGGCCCGCTCAAGGCGATCGGCGAGTTCCCGCTCGACATCGCCCTGCACACCGACGTGCTGGCCAACATCACCGTGACTGTGGCTGCCGAGTAATTCCGGCTTTCCTGTCATACGAAAGGCTCCGCTGATGCGGGGCCTTTTTCATTTACACTTTCCGCCATGAACCAGCGCCCGCAAAAGCCCAAAGTCACCGACGCCACACTGGATTCCCTGCGTGTTCCGCCGCATTCCATCGAAGCCGAGCAATCGGTTCTTGGCGGCTTGCTGCTCGACAACCAGGCCTGGGATCGCATGGGCGACCTGGTCACTGATAACGATTTCTATCGCGACGAGCATCGGCGCATTTTCCGGCAGATTCGCAATCTGCTGGAGCGCGCCAAGCCAGCCGATGTGGTGACGGTGGCCGAAGCGCTGGATGCGGCGGGCGAGGGCGATCAAACCGGGGGGCTGGCCTATCTCGGCGAACTGGCAGCGAATACGCCGTCGGCGGCGAATATCAAGCGCTACGCCGAGATCGTTCGTGAGCGCGCCGTGCTGCGCCAACTGGTGGCGACGGCCGATGAAATCGCGGCGGATGCCTTGAATCCCCTTGGTCGCGACGCCGAGACGCTGCTCGACGAAGCCGAGTCGAAAATTTTCAAGATCGCCGAAGCCGGTGCCGGACACAACGAAGGCTTCGTGCATATCAACCCGCTGCTCACCCAGGTGGTCGAGCGCATCCAGGAACTGCACGACCGCGACAACCCGTCGGACATTACCGGCGTGCCGACCGGCTTCCTCGACCTCGACCAGAAGACCTCGGGCTTCCAACCGGGCGACCTGATCATCGTCGCCGGTCGCCCGTCGATGGGTAAGACGGCTTTTGCGCTGAACATCGCCGAGAACGTCGCGGTCGATTCCGGCCTGCCGGTCGGGGTGTTCTCGATGGAAATGGGGGGGGCGCAGCTGGCGACACGTATGCTGGCATCCATCGGCCGCCTCAATTCGCAAAGCCTGCGTACGGGGCGGATGAGCGACGACGAGTGGTCGAAGCTGTCTTTCGCACTCGGCAAATTGCACGAAGCGCCGATCTATATTGACGAAACCGGCGGCCTCAGCCCGGCTAACCTGCGGGCTCGCGCCCGCCGTTTGGCTCGTCAGTATGGCGGCAAGCTGGGTTTGCTGGTCATCGACTACATCCAGCTGATGTCGGGCAACAAGGCGGGGGAGAACCGGGCGACCGAGGTTTCCGAAATCTCGCGCTCGATCAAGTCGCTGGCCAAGGAACTCCAGGTGCCGATCGTTGCGTTGTCGCAGTTGTCGCGTAAGGTCGAGGAGCGCACCGACAAGCGCCCGATGATGTCCGACTTGCGCGAATCGGGCGCTATCGAGCAGGATGCCGACGTGATCCTGATGATGTATCGCGACGAGTACTACAACAAGGAAAGCCAGGACAACAAGGGCTTGGCCGAGGTCATCATCGGCAAGCAGCGTAACGGCCCGACGGGTACGGTGCGCCTGGCCTTCCTGGGCGAATACACGCGCTTCGAGAACCTCGCCAGCGGCGGCTTCGTCGATTCGCCGAATTGATCGCAGGCTGCCGGTGTTCGGCAGCCTGGCCTGTCAGACAACGACCTGGCGGGTCTTGATGCTGTATTGAGCGTTGTCTTCGCTGGTCTGGCCACCGATTTCCATTTGCGGATGGAGCAGGAAGGGCATGGTGGTGTTTCGCCAGGGCAAGGTGATATCGGTGCCCAGGTTGAAGGCAATCCAGTTCATTTCCCATACGCCGAACAAAACCTTGCGCAGGGATATTAGCTTGCTGTCGCGGTCGGACAGTGTATCCAGCGCAATGGCGCGCCGTACGTCGCTGGGGTCGACCGGAATCCAGCCATAGCCCGGCACATAAAACTCGGCACGAACGTGTTGGCCGCGTGTGGCGTCGTCTCCGGCAATGCCCAGGCTGCGGAACAGGCGGGAGGAACCGGTGCGCAAGCCGTACACACAGCGTGCCGGGATGCCGACAGCCCGGCAGATGCTGACGAACAGGCCGTTGATGTCGGCCGAGCGCCCGCCGTACTGGCCGCTGATCAATTGCCGGCGCACGTTGCCGGTGCCGCAGCCGGGCAGGCTGGGGTCGTAGATGGTGTTGTCCACCACCCAGTCGTAGATCGCTTTCGCTTGCGCAACGGGATCCTTGATGCGACCGAGGATGCGTTCGCCCAACTGGAAGGCGAGGCCCTCATTGGGGATCAATTGCGATGCCTGCAGGTTGCGGCGCAGAATGTCTTCACGTTCCGGGGCAACGGTGCGTTTGGTGACATCGAAATGGCGGTCGGCTGTCGTGACCAGCGTGGTCAATTGCAGCCGGGCATCGCTACCGTCCTGCCATTCGCAATGGAAAACCTCGAGGTCACCGTCGGGCAGGCGGCGCATGCCGGCGTTGGCCGGGTTGCCAACCCAGGAGTGGCCGAGCGTGCGCTGATAGAGGGTGTCCTGATTGAGCGGCAGGGGCATCCAGAAGCGCGTCGGGCCGCTTTTGCCTTTCAGGTTGATCGTCGTGGTGATTTCGTAGGTGCGCCACTCGTTTGGCGGCTCGGGTGCCTTGACCGGCGGCAGGCGCGAGGCTGTGGTGCCCTGCGGCGGGCGCTCGATGACGGGGTCGTCGGCGGTGTGCACTACCGGCTGCTGGGGTTTGTAGCTGATGCCCGGCTTGCCATGAACGCCACGGCCGCTGTGCGCCGAGCCGGGTTTGGCCGTACGCCCTCCCGGCTTGCTGGCGCTTGCCTTGGTTTTGCCGGCCGTAGCAGGTTTTGCCCCGCTTGCCGGTTTGGTTTGTTTCTTGGCGGCCCAGGCTTCCGAGGCGATCAGGGAGAGGGCAGCGGCCGAGGCCAGAAAATCACGACGTTTCAAAAGACTCCTCCGGCGGAAATGCTCCGTGGCTGAAACGAAAAGGCCGTGTCACTGACACGGCCCCTTTATTTGAATGCGGCAGATTATAGCACTTCGGCCGCGTGATCAGCCAGGCGGGAACGCTCGCCACGTTGTAACGTAATGTGACCGGAGTGCGGCCAGCCCTTGAAGCGATCGACGACATAGGTCAGGCCGGAGCTGCCTTCCGTCAGGTAGGGGGTGTCGATCTGCGCGATGTTGCCCAGACAGACGACCTTGGTGCCCGGGCCGGCGCGGGTGACCAGCGTCTTCATCTGCTTGGGGGTCAGGTTCTGTGCCTCGTCGATGATCAGGTATTTCTTCAGGAAGGTGCGGCCGCGCATGAAGTTGAGCGACTTGACCTTGATCTTGGAGCGGACGATGTCGTTGGTCGCCGCCTTGCCCCAGTCGCCGCCGTAGGGGCTGCTGCTGTCGTCGGAATGGGTGAGGACTTCCAGGTTGTCTTCCAGGGCACCCATCCATGGCGCCATCTTCTCTTCCTCGCTGCCGGGCAGGAAGCCGATGTCCTCGCCGACCGGCACCGTGACGCGGGTCATAATGATCTCGGCGAAGCGCTTGCTTTCCAGGGTCTGGGTCAGGCCGGCGGCGAGCGTCAGCAGCGTCTTGCCGGTGCCCGCCTGGCCGAGCAGGGTGACGAAGTCGATGTCGGGATTCATCAGCAGGTTGAGCGCAAAATTCTGCTCACGGTTGCGCG
>CAZDRS010000243.1:0-4032 GCA_964507585.1 uncultured Dechloromonas sp. | reverse complement strand
ATCAGGTCGCCGAGTTCCGGGAAGCGCTCGCGCAGGCGGGCTTCGAAGCCGGGCAGGTCGGCGATGGCAATTTCGGCGCCATCGCAGCGGACGATGGCCTGGATGGCAGTGTGGCGGCTCCACAGGTTGGGGCCGCGCAGGGCACGAATGCGGGAAACGTCCATGACGCGATGTTCCTTGTTATTTCTGCAGTACCGCGCGCAGCGGCTTCTTGGCCTGGATGGGCAACAGGGCTTCCGGTTCCGGCAGGTCGAGGCCGTAGGTCTTGACGCCGGTGGCGATTACTTCCTGCGTCAGGCCCAGTGCCCAGCCGGCGGCGACGGCAGCCAGCACGTTGGCAATGTCTTCCGGCTTCTTGGTCTTGCCGATGTGCGGAACGTCGCCCAGGCGGCAGATGCGGGTTTCGTCGGCCCCGGTGCGCAGGATGATGCGCCCGTCGGCCACCGTGACGCCGCGCTTGCCGGCGGCGAAATGCTCGGCCAGCTTGAGGCAGGACGGGTCGGCGGTGAAGAAGATGACTTCGCCATCACACAGTTCGGCAAAATCGGCGACCAGCGGGTCGGCTGCATTGAGCACGGCATAGCCGGAGGGCAGCACGACATCGACCTGGGTGCGGTAGATCGAACGCGGCGTGGTGTAGTACTCGCCGCCGGTCGGCTGGACATCCCAGCGCGACAGGTCTTCGTTTTCCGAGGCGATGTTGGTAATGACGCCGACCGAGCAGCGGTCATAGGCCAGGCCCTGGCCAAGGATCACTTCCGGGCCGTTCTCGATGACGGCCGCCTCGATGGCGCGGTTGAGCAGCAGGCGGCGGGCGGCCGACCAGTTGGCGGCATCGGTCTTTTGCACCTGGCGGCGGTTCTGGAACAGGCCTTCGCTGCAGGCCAGGCCGGTATAGGCACCGGACAGGTAGAGCATGTGGGCGACCAGCTTGGCAACAGGCGTCTTGCCGTGCGTGCCGCTGATGCCGACCAGCGGCACGCGGCCGGTCTGGTTGGCGGCAAACAGGTTGTCGACGATGGCCTGGCCGACCGGGCGCGGCTTGCCGACGCCGGGTTTGATGTGCATTAGCAGGCTGGGGCCGGCATTGACCTCGACGATGGCACCGCCCTGGACAGCCAGCGGCTGCGAGATGTCCTTGCACACCAGGTCGATACCGGCGATGTCGAGGCCGACGACGCGGGCGGCCAGCGAGGCGATGGCGGCGGTGTCGGGGTGGACTTCGTCGGTGCAATCGAAGGCGTGGTTGGCGTTGCGCTGGATCAGCACTTCGCGGCCAGCTTCCGGCACGCTGTCGGCACTCAGTTTCTGGCGATCCAGTTCCATCTGGGCGGCGGTGTCGATGCGGATGATCGACAGCGGATGCAGTTCGGTCGTGCCGCGGCGCGGATCGACGTTGATCTGGGTGTCGATCAGTTGCTGGACGGTGGACTTGCCATCGCCGGAGACGGTAATCAGGTCGCTGCGGTTGGCGGCGATCAGCTTGCCGCCAATGACCAGCAGGCGGTGCTCGATACCCTGGATGGAGCGTTCGACCAGCACGCCGGAACCTTCCTCGACGGCGATGGCGTAGGCCTTGCGCACGTCGTCGGCGCTGGTCAGGTCGATGAACACGCCACGGCCGTGGTTGCCGTCGGTCGGCTTGACGACGACCGGGAAACCGATGTCTTCGGCCGCTTCGACGGCATCGTCGGCATCGTCCACTTCGCGGCCTTCCGGCACCGGTACGCCGACCGAGGAAATCAGTTCCTTGGTCAGATCCTTGTCGCGCGAGATGGTCTCGGCGATGGCGCTGGTGCTGTCGGTTTCGGCCGTCCAGATGCGGCGCATGGCGGCACCGTAGCCGAGCTGGACGAGGTTGCCGTCGTCGAGCAGGCGGATGTGCGGAATCTTGCGCGCTTCGGCGGCATTGACGATGGCGGCGGTAGAGGGGCCGAGATACTTGCGGTCGACCTTGCGGCGCAGCGGCTTGATCGCTTCGGTGATGTCGAACGGATCGTCGTGGATGGCGGCGAGCACCAGTTCGCGGCCGAGTTCGAGGGCCAGGCGGGTGCATTCCTCGTGGAAATTGCTAACCACCAGCTTGTACACGCCGCGCGTCGTCGTTTCACGGGTGCGGCCGAAACCGTCGGGCAGGCCGGCCAGCGTCATCAGTTCAAGGACGACATGTTCCAGGATATGCCCCGTCCACGTGCCTTCCTTCAGGCGACGCAGGAAGCCGCCGCGTTCGTCGTAGTTGCAGCGGTGCTCGATCAGGCCGGGCAGCCAGGCTTCGAGGCGCTCGTAGAGGCCGGGAATTTTGTCGGAAGGGAAGTCTTCGAGTTCGCCGATGTCGATCCAGGTCTCGATACACGGCGGGTAAGTCCAGATACTCGGCCCCTTGAGGGAGATCGAGTCCTTGAAAACGATGTCTTGTCTTTTCATGCTCTCTGCTTTGGCCTAGAAGGCCGGCTGTGATCAAGGTGTGATTTCAGCATTATTAACGCTTTCGCGCCGTTTGCGGCTGACCGCTGTGCAAATTTGTCACACTTCGGAACGTGCTGTTACAGGAAGCGGTCGAGCAGCTTCCGGCTGTGCTTGTCCAGCGCGGTCAGATCGCGCACCAGGAACTGGATGCCATTGGCGTCGGCAATCAGCAGGCGGGTCTGTGACAGGCGGCGGATATCCTCCTCGCCCTTCAAGACCAGCTCGGCCGGGCCGCGGTTGGTTTGCACCTGCCAGGTGCTCGGGCAGGCGAAGCCGGAGACACCGTCGATGCGTTCGACTTCGGGTACGAACTCGCGGCTGCGCAGGTCGGCCTCGACGATGTCGCGCATGGCTGGCGGCAGATCGGCAACGCGATCCACCCAGCCCACTTCATGGCCCTCGAAATTGATCAGCGACAGCCCTTCGTTCGGTGCCGCGATGGGAAAGGCGCGCACCGGGGTGACGCCTTCGTGACGGATGCCGTGGGCATCGGTCAGTACCAGGCGGCCAAAATTGTCGCAGTGCAGTTGGAAATTGACGTTGGCCATGGATTATTCCGCGTGGGCTTTCGGGAGTTCGGGGGCGCGCGGCAGCGCGTCCTCGGTATCGACGTTGCGGGCCTGTGCCATGTACAGCTTGTGGTAGTGGCCCTCGGCTGCCATCAACTGGTCGTGGTTGCCGATTTCGACGATGCGGCCGCGATCCATGACCACCAGCCGGTCAGCCTTGCGCAGCGTGGACAGGCGGTGGGCGATGGCGATGGTGGTGCGGCCCTTGACCAGGTTGTCGAGCGCCTTCTGGATTTCCTTCTCGGTTTCGGTGTCGACCGCCGAGGTAGCCTCGTCGAGGATCAGGATGCGCGGGTCGATCAACAGGGCGCGGGCGATCGAGATACGCTGGCGCTCGCCGCCGGACAGGCCCTGGCCGCGTTCGCCGACCAGCGAATCGTAGCCGTGCGGCAGGCGCAGGATGAATTCGTGGGCATGGGCGGCGCGGGCGGCGGCGATGATTTCCTGGCGCGTTGCGTCCGGCTTGCCGTAGGCGATGTTGTCGGCGATGGTGCCGAAGAACAGGAACGGCTCCTGCAGCACCAGGCCGATGTGCTGGCGGAATTCGGCGACCGGCACGGAACGTACGTCGGTACCGTCGATTAGCACCTGGCCTTCGGAAACGTCATAGAAGCGGCAGATCAGGTTGACCAGCGTCGACTTGCCGGAGCCGGAATGGCCGACCAGGCCGATCATTTCGCCGGGCTGGATGACCAGGTCGACATCGCGGGTGACGGCACGGGTCCCATAGCGGAAACCGGCCTTCTTCAGCTCGATGCGGCCGGTGACGCCGGAGAGGTGTACCGGGTTGGTCGGCTCGGGAACGCTGGAAACGTGGTCGAGAATGTCGAAGATGCGCTTGGTCGATGACGCGGCGCGCTGGGTGGCCGAGACGATGCGGCTCATCGAATCGAGGCGGGTGTAGAAGCGGCTGATGTAGGCGAGGAAGGCGGTAAGCACGCCGACCGTGCTCGAACCCTTGGAAATCTGCCAGATGCCGAAAATCCACACGACGAGC
>CAZDRS010000242.1:0-4056 GCA_964507585.1 uncultured Dechloromonas sp. | reverse complement strand
CGGTGCAGAAGCGGTCGGCGATCTGGATGAAGCCGACGCGCGGGCTCATCCACATGACCAGTTCTTCGGACAGGCGGCTGATGTGCATCATCAGCAGCGCGCAGGCCGAGGTGAATTCGATGGCGAAGTCGCGATCCGACACGGCATCCAGAGAGTTTTCGCAGACGGCCTCGAAGCCCAGTTCGGCGGCGACGAATTCGCGGTCGATCGGGTAGGTGGTGCCGGCCAGCGCGGCGGAACCGAGCGGCAGGCGGTTGGTGCGTTTGCGGGCGTCGGCGAAGCGCTCGGCGTCGCGGCCGAACATTTCGAAGTAGGCCAGCATGTGGTGGCCGAAGGTGACCGGCTGCGCCACCTGCAGGTGGGTGAAGCCGGGCATCGGCGTGGCGGCTTCCTTCTCGGCGAGGTCGACCAGCGCCGAACGGAAGGCCTTGAGCAGCACCTGGATGTCGTCGATGCTGTCGCGCAGGTAGAGGCGGATGTCGGTGGCGACCTGGTCGTTGCGTGAGCGGCCGGTGTGCAGTCGCTTGCCGGCATCGCCGACGAGCGCGGTGAGGCGCTTTTCGACGTTGAGGTGCACGTCTTCCAGGTCGATCGACCATTCGAGCTGGCCGGATTCGATTTCCTGCGCCACCTGTGCCATGCCGCGCTCGATGTCGGCCAGATCCTGGGCGCTGATGATGCCCTGTTTGGCGAGCATCTTGGCGTGCGCCAGCGAGCCGCGGATGTCCTGGCGCCACATGCGCTGGTCGAAGTCCACGGAGGCCGTATAGCGTTTGACGAGGTCGGAGACGGGCTCGGAGAAGCGGCCGGCCCAGGTGTATTGATTGGCGTTGGAAGTCATGTCTGTGGTCTAGAATGGGGCAGATCGGTGACGAATTTCGAAGAAACCCGCACAAAGATGACAAGTATACGGCACTTTCCCGCCACGCACCCGCTGCCCGACTGGCGCAACTTTGGCGTCATGCTGCGCGTGCTGCTTGGCGTCAACGCGCTGGCTGCTCTGGCAGCGTTGGTGCAGGCCGTCGAGATCGGCAGGTGGCTGGACAATTACCTGCAGTTGGCTGCCGTCGTCGAGCCGCTGCTGCTGGTCGGCCTCGGCCTGTTGTCGCTGTTGCGCGATGCGCTCTGGCGCCTGCCCTTGCGCCTCGGCCAGGCTTGCGTCGTTGGCCTGGCAGCCGGCTTGGCTGCCTTGCTATTCCTGTATGCCGGCAGCTTGAGCCTGGTCGATGCCGGTTCCGCCGTGCGGGCGGCTTTCCTGTCCATGGCCACGGCGGCGTTGCTGCTCGCCTATTTCGAACTGCGTTCGCGCGCCCTGTCGCCAGCCCAGGCCGAGGCCCGGCTGGCGGCACTGAATGCCCGCATCAGGCCGCATTTCCTGTTCAATTCGCTCAATGCCGTGCTATCGCTGATCCGCGCCCGGCCGCAGCAGGCCGAGGAAGCGCTGGAGTCGCTGTCCGATCTGTTCCGCGCCGCCATGCGCGATCCGGGCGAGTTGGTCAGCCTGGCCGACGAGATCGCCCTCGGTCGGCAATACCTGGCCTTGGAAATGCTGCGACTCGGTGAGCGCTTGCATGTCGATTGGCAGGTCGGCGACACGCCGCTCGATCTGCCCATCCCGCCGCTGATGCTGCAGCCGCTGCTGGAGAACGCGGTGTACCACGGCATCGAGCCGGCACCCGAGGGCGGCACGGTGGTTGTCACCATCGCGCAGAAGGGTGACGAAGTGCATATCGTCATCAGCAACCCGACCGCCGGTCAGCTCCAGCATGCCGCCGGCAACCAGATGGCATTGGCCAATATCCGCGAACGCCTGGCCTTGTATTACGATCTGGAAGCCCGCCTGGAAACCGAGGTGGGCGACCACCGTTACGATGTTCGCATCACCCTGCCATGCAAACGCAAAACCCGCTGAAAATCCTCCTTGTCGATGACGAGCCTCTGGCTCGGGATCGCCTGCGCACCTTGCTGGCGGATCTTGCCGTGCAACTGCCGACCGAGGTGGTGGGCGAGGCGGCCAACGGCATGCAGGCGCTCGACTGTCTGCGTGACCGCCCGGTCGACGTGGTGCTTGCCGACATTCGCATGCCCGGTATGGATGGCATCGAACTGGCGACCCACCTCGGTCGCCTGGAAAAGCCGCCGGCGGTGATCTTCACCACGGCCTACGACAACTACGCCGTGCAGGCCTTCGACCTCAACGCCGTCGATTACCTGCTCAAGCCGGTGCGCGCCCAGCGCCTGCTCGCCGCGCTGCAGAAGGTGCCGGCTGTCCGCCCCGATACCGCACTGCTCGCCAGCATCGGCCAGGAGGTACGTGGTGGCGGGCGCACCCATCTCTCCTGCCACGAACGTGGCCGCCTGTTGCTGGTGCCGATTGGCGAAATCCTGTATTTCAAGGCCGATCTCAAATACGTCACGGCGCGTACCGCCGAGCGCGAATACCTGCTCGATGAAGCCCTGACCCATCTCGAACACGAGTTCGCCGACCGCTTCATGCGCCTGCACCGTGCCGTGCTGGTCGCCAAGGGCGCGCTGGCCGGTTTCGAAAAGGCCGCCGGCGATGATGCCGAAGCCTATGGTTGGGCACTGCTGCGCGGCGTGCCGGAAAAACTGCCGGTCAGCCGCCGGCAATGGGCGCCCGCCAAGGCCCTGGTCAAGAATTCCTGAAAATCCGATTGCGAGAAACAACCGTGAGCCGTATCTGCCCACACTGCAACTACGCCCGCAAACCCGCCGACCAGGCGCCCGACTGGCAATGCCCGTCCTGCGAGAAAGCCTACGCCAAGGCGGGTGGCGCATTGCCGCCGGAAGGCTTGCGCACCTATGGGGCGAACGTGCGAAGCGGGCATCGTGCCGGCATCGGGCGCTGGTTGCTCGTCCTGCTCGTCTTTGGCGCGGCCTTGTGGTTCGGGCGGTCGTTGTTCCATTCACCGTTGCCATCCGGTGCAGCGGTGGCGGCCACTCAGCCGGCCGTGCGCCTCTACGCTACCGACTGGTGTGGCTACTGCAAATTGACGCGCGCGTTTTTTGCCGCCAATGGCATTCAATATGTCGAGTACGACATCGAAAAAAGCTCGGAGGCGCTCAAGGAGCATCGCAAGCTAGGCGGCAACGGCGTGCCGCTGATCGTGGTCGGCGACGATGTGATCAAGGGCTGGAACGAAGGGGCATTGCGCCAGTTGTTGCGGCCCTGGCTCAGGGGCTAGCGGCAATTCTCGCCTGGGCATCGGCCACCGCGTTGCCGCGGCAGCGGCCGTGCCCCTTGATCCAGTGGAAGCTTGCCCAAGGCAGTGAGCTTGCAATGTCGCCCAAGGCGGCATCCTGCGCCAGGCCGGGCGTCTGGGCCCGGATCAGCCGGGTGATGGCATCCTGGTTGTCCGAGAAGAGGGCAAATCGTTGAGCGGGGAATTGCCGGGCGGCCTGTTCGAGGCCAAACAAGAGCGCGGCCAGTTCCAGTTCGTTGCTGCCGTCGAGGGGTACGCTGCGGCGCTCGACCACGGGTTCGGCATCTGCCGTCACATAGAGCACGGCAGCCAGGCCGCCATGCCGCAGGCGACTGGCGTCGGTAAAAACCAGCGGCAGGCCGGCAAATTGCGGCATCAGTCGCTCAGGCAAGGGGCCGGCCGACAGGTGGATGGCCGGTTCCGGCTGCTTTCTTTTGCGCTTTGCCATCGTCAATTACGGCTGCTGAAAAGGCGAAAGCCCCGTACAGGGGGAGGTACGGGGCTTTCTGGACGGCCTGAGGGGGTTGGGGGGAGGTAGGCCGTCATGGCTGATGTCTGTTCAGCGCATGTGTCCAAGATAAGGCCAGCCCCAGCCGGTTTCAAGTAACGGTTTGCAACAGAGCGTATCGCTGTGTTTCGTTTCAATCGCCCAGCGCCCGGGTAACGACTTCGAGGACGTCGCGCGACAGGCCCTGGTGCTGGCGGATGCGTTCGAGCGCGGCGCGGGCATGCGCCTGGCGGCCGGCGTCGAACTTCTTCCAGCGGTCGAAACAGCGGGCCAGGCGCGAGGCGACCTGCGGGTTCTTGTCGTGCAGGTCGAGGATGCGCTCGG